>JALWDV010000163.1 GCA_027036755.1 Anaerolineae bacterium | reverse complement strand
TTCATTCTCTTATCTACGAAGAGGACTATAAGCATGATCGACTTTTTCTCTCGCCGACCAGCATTTAGCGATGATGTTTTTATTGGCCGAAAGGTTATTCTGAACTGGATCGCCAGCCGCCTGGGCGGCGCTTCGCCTCAAACCATCAATCTCATCGGCGAGCCGCGCATCGGGAAAACATCCACGCTTTATCGCGCTTACGCCCGTCGCCTGGGCGCGCCACCAGGCGCAGCGGCTGTTTACGTATGGTTGTCGCCTGCTGAATTCCCCCGTCCCGACGCCGCCGCGTTCTGGCGGGCGCTTTATCGACGCTTGCAGAACGAGAGCGGAGAGCTGGCCTCCCTTCCGCCGCCCGCAGCCACCGAGCAGGAGCTATTCCTCGAGATTAGCGGTATGCTGGAGGCGCTCGTCACCTCTGGCCGGGCGGAACGCATCGTCATCTTCATCGACGATTTCGATCTTCTGGCCCCCAACCTCTCGGTGGACGACCTCAGTTGGTTGCGCTCCCTCACGCAGCGCTCCCAATTGCTGGATCACGTCGCTTTCGTCATCGCCAGCGCCGATTCCATCCAGCAGCTCACAGAGCCGTATCAGGAAGTCTCGCCTTTTCATAACATCATCTCGCAGCGGCGGTTGGGGCTATTGGCCCCGGCGGAGGCCGCGGAGCTGCTCCGCAAGGCCATCGCCTCCGCAGGCTTGCCGTCATCTGGCCTGACGGATGCGATGCTGTCGTTTCTATTGGCCGAGGCGGGCCAGCATCCGGCGTTGCTGCGCATCATCGCCGAGCATTTCGTCAATCACATGGAAGAGGACGAGGACGCCTTTTTGCAAGACGCGGTGCGGGCCGATTTTCGATATGATGATCAGGTGCAGTGGTTGTTCCGCACCCTCTTCTTCCGCCGCTCGCCCGAAGGCCAGCGGGCCCTCATCGCCCTGGCCCGCGGCGAACCTGTTGAGGACAGGATCATCCTTTCTCATCTGGCGAGCCATTTCGGACTTCTGCAAAGGACGCCCGAGGGCTTCCGGCTGTTCAGCGAGGCGTTCAAAGGCTGGCTCAAGAATCGCGCCTCTGAAACGTCATCGTCGGGCGTGACGTCGCCTCAGATCGTTGCGCCCGAGGAATCGACGCCGCTTCTGCGATACGATGCGGAGTTGCGCAGCGTCACCTTCGGTGACAGCGATGCGG
The DNA here is from genome assembly GCA_027036755.1 of Anaerolineae bacterium. GTDB lineage: Bacteria > Chloroflexota > Anaerolineae > J102 > J102 > M2005. Next base: position 367 of record JALWDV010000163.1, on the reverse strand, counting down.
CTATTCAACTTACCAGGATGGAGAACCGCCTGATGGCCTATCTCGTCGCGCACGCCAACGCAGTGTGCAGTCAGGAGGAGATATTGGCGAACGTTTGGGGTCCGGGCCGTAACAAATCGGTGGTCGAAAAGACCGTCAATCGTCTGCGCAGCAAGATCGAGCCCGATCCTTCTCGCCCCCAATACATCATCTCCGTGTGGGGGCACGGCTATATCCTGAAGAACGCCGCGCCGCAAACCTGAATTTCTTCGTTCTTTCCGTTCGTTTCGCCAGGGCCATCGCCCTGGTTTTTTTATTGGGGAGCGTCTAAAAATGTAACTACTAAGGTAGGCCTGCTGAGCTAACGTTCAAGACAGCGTTCGTCAGT
>JALWDV010000162.1 GCA_027036755.1 Anaerolineae bacterium | reverse complement strand
GGCCGGGAGGGGCGAAAACGATTCCTTGCCTCTCGTGGATTCTAAATTTGGAATTGCTGAGGCCAAACATGACGCGCATCATACACAAATCCCGCGCCGGAAGGTTTAATAAGACATCTCCTTGAGTGAATCTCCTTGGGTGTGGGAAAGGAAGCTGGCCCGGCGGCTAATTGGCTGCCGGGCTTTGCTTTTCTTTAGCAACGATACAGGCCGCTGTGGACAAACGCCCGCCAAAGCGGCGCTGGCGCCTTGGGCAAACGTCCGTCATGCGTCAAACGTCAAACGTCATGCGGTTGTCGGCAGCGCAGCGCCCTGCCATGAGCCATGACATCGTTACAGCAGAGTGACGGTTGACGCTTGACGTTTTACGCTCCTGGCATGTCGCCTGTCGGCGGCTCCCGCCTTCAAGGTATGGCATGTGAGCTGTATAGTCATCCTCTACTTCGCCCAGACCAGCTCGGTTTCCACCGTGCGCACCAGGGAATCGGCCCGCAGGTCGGGTAGGTTGTAGATGGGCCCGCCCAGGGCCTGGGCCAGCTTTTTGGCCAGGCCGCGATCGAAGGCCTCGTGCTCCATGTTGATGGTGATGGTGCGGATGCGGCCATGCTTGAAGAGTTCGGCCATGCGCATGGCCTCTTCCTGCGCGGGCAGACCGGTCATGCTCACATTGCCGGCGCCATCGGTGAGCAGCACCATGATGGGGCGAGTCTCGGGGTCGCGACGGCGAGCGGCGGTGATCACGTTGTAGGCCAGGAACAGGCCCGAAGAAAGGGGCGTCTTGCCCCCGACCGGGATGTCCTTCAGCGCCTTCTCGGCCAGCTCAACGCTGTTGGTGGGAGGCAGCACCACCCGCGCCCGCTCCCGCTGAAACACGATCATCCCCACCTGATCCCGCCGCTGATACGCATCCACCAGCAAGGACATGACCGCGCCCTTGGTGGCCTCCATGCGCTCGGACGCGGCCATGGACCAGGACGCATCCACCACGAAGAGGATGAGATTGGCCGCGCGGCGCACCCGCACCTTCTTTTGCAAATCCTGACGTTCGATGACGAAGGCCACGCCCTCGCGCCGCCGCCGCGCCTGATGCACCGCTGCCTCGCGCAGGGTGGCGTCGAACGCGATATCCTCCGCCCGTCCCGGGCCCACGGGCCGGGCCTTGATGTAGCGCCCGCGCTTGCGTTTGGTGCGGGTGGTGGAGCGTCGCCCGCCCTTGGCCCGGGTCATCTTGTCCAGGGGCGTATCCAGACGTTTGGCCTTGAAGGCGTCGCCCACGGGCGCGACCCGCCGCGGCGCTTTCTTCGCGCCATCCTGCGGCGAATCCGAAGTCGCATTCCGAAAGCTGTCGTTGATGGGCGCATATTCGTCATACCCCGAAGGAGCGCTCTCGTCCCCCTCACCCTCTCCGACATCTAGCTCATCGGCTTTTTTTTTACGCTGGCGGATTCACCGCCCTGGCCATCGCCCTCCTGCGCGTCCCGAAAATCCTCCGCGGCCTGGGCCTTGGCCTGCTCCAGCCGCTCCTTGAGCTGCCGGGGGTGCAGCACGCCATCCTGGAAGGGCTGGCGTTTCATGCGATGGGGCAGGGCCAGCTCCGCGCCGATGAGGATGTCCCGCTCGGTGATCTCCAGCCGCCCCTCGAACGCGGCGTTGGCCAGCGCGGTCTTGAGGATGACGATGTCGGCCCGATGCCCGTCCACCTCGAAGGAGGCTGTGAGATTGGCGATGAGGTAGAGATCGCGGTCCGCGTAACGCACCATGGGCAGGCGCAGCCGGGCCTGTTCGATCTCGCGCGAAAGTTTTTCCTCCTCCTTGCGCCATTGGTCATAAAAGCCCTCGGGGTCTTGATCATAAGCCAGACGGCGGCGCACGATCTCGACTCGGGCCCGGGCGTCGGGAATGCCCTCGATATCCACCGCATGGGCGAAGCGATCCAGCAGTTGGGGCCGCAGATCGCCCTCCTCCGGATTCATGGTGCCCACCAGGATGAAGCGGGCGGGATGCTGAAAGCTGATGCCTTCCCGCTCCACCACGTTCACGCCCATGGCCGCCGAATCCAGCAGCAGATCCACCACGTGATCATCCAGCAGATTGATTTCATCCACATACAACATGCCGCGATTGGCCGCGGCCAGCACGCCCGGCTCGAAATGCCGCTCGCCCTTCTTGATGGCCTGCTCGATATCCAGCGCACCCACCACCCGATCCTCGGTGGCGCTCACGGGCAGATCCACAAAGCTGACGCGCCGACGGGTGACCGGCAACCTTCCCTCCTGCTGCAAACGCTCCTGGCATTCGGTGCAGAGGAACGCGGGCTGGTTGGGGTCGCAGCCGAAACGGCATCCATCCACTACTTCGATCTCGGGCAGCAGTGCGGCCAGCCCGCGGGCCGTGGTGGATTTGGCGGTGCCGCGCTCGCCGCGAATGAGCACGCCGCCGATCTGGGGGTCGATGGCGTTGAGGATGAGGGAGCGTTTCATGCGCTCCTGACCGACGATGGCTGAGAAAGGATAGACTCGGGGCATGGGAAGGGGATTTGGGATTTGGGATTTGGGATTTGGGATTTGGGATTTGGGATTTGGGATTGCGGATTTGGGATTTGGTTTGGTTCCGAGCAATGATTATACGCCCGATGGGGCGCGGGGGCAAAGTTTGCAGCAGCATCCCCGAGGGAGTAGAATGATCGCATCGCTATGAAAACCGTCACGAACGTCATTCTCGTCATCCTCATCATCGCAGTGATCGCGATCGCGCTCTTCTTCCGCCAGGGCAGCCGCAATCCGCTGTGCCAGCCCGCGGTCTATCTGGGGCGGCCAGGCAATCAGCCCCGGGCGATCATCGAGGGGCTCATCGATGATCTGGGGGGATTGCCCCAGCAAAACGCCCGCCTGGACGCCATCGACGATCCCCGCATCATCGTCCCGGTGGATGACTGGCGCATCAGAAGCGCGGTGGTGACCAATAGCAATGATTCCTTCGTTCAGACCCTGCGCGAGGAAAGTCCCGTCATGGATTACGCCATCGATCTGGACGTGGCCTGGGAGGATGGAGCCGCGGGCATCGTGCAGTGGACAGGCTGGCGGTATGGGCTGGTGAGTTGTCCGGTGGCCGTCTCGAAGGGCGGCGGGCCGATGGGCGCGATCCGGATCGTCGAACTGACGCCCGCGCCGCCCCAGCCGGATGAGACGCCGGAAGCGACGCCAGAAGGTTGAGCGATTGCCCCTCGCGTTGGGCCGCGAGTATAATGGACGTCTTCCAGGCATTTTCATCACACTCATCTCCTACATCGAATAACCATGACAACGCCACAACTTCCCCTGCAAGACATCACCGTAATCGATATGACCGAGGCCATGGCCGGGCCCTACGCGGCCATGATGCTGGGCGATCTGGGCGCAGATGTGATCAAGGTCGAGCGCGCGGGCGTGGGCGACAGCTCTCGCGGCTGGGGCCCGCCCTTCGTCGAAAGCGAAAGCGCGTATTTCCTCAGCGTCAATCGCAACAAGCGCAGCCTCACCCTCAATCTCAAGACCGATGAGGGCAAGCGCATCCTGCACGAGCTGATCAAGGACGCGGACATCTTTCTCACCAACCAGCCCCGCATCAGCTCGCAGCGCAAGTTGCAGATCGATTACGACACCCTCAGCGCTATCAATCCCCGGCTCATCTACTGCGCCATCAGCGGCTATGGCATGACCGGGCCCTACGCGGGCCGCAGCGGTTACGACGTCATCGCCCAGGGCGAATCGGGCACCATGGCCCTGACCGGAGGCCCGGATGATCCGCCCATGCGCTTCCCCGGCCCCATGAGCGACATCACCGCGGGCGTGTACACCGCGCTTTCGGCGCTGGCCGCGCTCATCGCCCGAGAGAAGACCGGCCGCGGGCAGTTCATCGACACCGCGCTGCTGGATGGTCAGCTCACGTGGGTGCTGAACATCGTCGCCAGTTATTTCGCCACGGGCCAGCGCCCGCCCAAGCGGGGCAACAACCATCCCACCATCACCCCCTACGAGCCTTTCAAGGCCGCGGACAAGCCTTTCATCATCGGCGTGGGCAGCGAGCGGCTGTGGGCCAAATTCGTGGATGTCATGGGCATTGCCGACACTATCGGCGCAGACCCCCGCTACGCCACCAACGCCGACCGGCTGCAACATCGCCAGGAGCTGCACGAAGCCCTGGAAGCCATCTTCGTCACCCGGCCCGCGGAGCACTGGCTGAGTCTGTTCCGGCCCCTGGGCATCCCCTGCGGCCCCATCAATCACCTGGACGAGACTTTGAACGATCCGCACGTTCGGGCCCGGGGCATGGTGCTGGAGATGCAACATCCCCTGGCTGGCGACATCCGCATACTGGGCAACCCCATGCACCTTTCCGACACGCCGGTCAGCTACCGGCTGGCGCCGCCCACTCTGGGCCAGCACACCGATGAGATTTTGCGGGCGCTGGGCTATGATGACGAGGCCATCGCGGGCCTGCGGGCCGCGGGCGTGGTCTAAACCCGACCCTGGTGCAGGAAATAGGACGCGGACGAGCGCGGATGAACGCGGAGGGAATCAGAAAAATCCGGTAACTGCTAAGGTAGTTGGCCCCAATCGTCTTCTTTTGCCACGAAGACACGACGGAAACGAAGACACGAAGTCAGTCAAAAAAGATTCCAGGCATCGTCCGAGACTGCGCTCGGAAGATGAGGCCCTTTTGGGCAGCATATAGCAAGACGTCTGCCGCCCCCGCCGGGGGATAAAGTCCCCCGGCTAGAAACAGCGCCCCTTCGGGGCTAGCCGGATTTATCCGGCGCTGTTT
>JALWDV010000161.1 GCA_027036755.1 Anaerolineae bacterium | reverse complement strand
AGAACAGGTCCACGATGAGCTTCATCTCGTGCATGGTCTCGAAATAGGCCACTTCGGGCTGGTATCCGGCGTCCACCAGGGTCTGGAACCCGGCCTTGATCAGCTCGCTGACGCCGCCGCACAGCACGGCCTGCTCGCCAAAAAGGTCGGTTTCGGTCTCCTCGGCAAAGGTGGTGACCAGCGCTCCCGCCCGGGTGCCGCCGATGGCCTTGGCATAGGCCAGCACATCGGGCCAGGCGTGGCCGGTGGCGTCCTGATAAACCGCCACCAGCACAGGGGTGCCCACGCCCTCCACAAAGAGCTCGCGCACGCGATGCCCCGGAGCCTTGGGCGCGACCATGCTCACATCCACGTCCTTGGGCGGCACGATCTGCCCGAAGCGGATGTTGAAGCCATGCCCGAACATCAGCGTGTCGCCCGGATTCAGGTTGGGCTCGATGGCCTCTTTGTAAACTTTCGCTTGCTTGGTGTCGGGGATGAGCACCATGATCATGTCGGCTTCTTCGCAGGCCTGGGCCGTGGGCACGACCCGCAGGCCCGCGGCCTCGGCCTTTTCCCACGAGGGAGAGCCTTCGTACAGGCCCACGCGCACATCCATGCCGCTATCCTGCAGGCTGAGGGCGTGAGCGTGGCCCTGGCTGCCATAGCCAAGCACGGCGATTTTGCGGTCTTTGATTTGGGCGAGATCGGCGTCTTTGTCGTAGTAGATGGTTGCCATTGTTTGATGATCCTTGTTTGGGGAATGAAAGATAACTTGAAAAAATGCGTATTTGCAAAGGGAGAGTAAACAGTGATCAGTGAACAGTGATCAGTGAACAGTGATCAGTGATCAGTAAACAGTGAACAATTTTCTAATCTTGCCACTGCTTACTGCTTACTGTTCACTGCTTACTTGTTCACTGCACTCAAAGCGCCAGCCGGCGGGCGTGCTGTCCGTTGCCGTTTTTGCTCGCGGCACCGCGGGTCATGGCCACAGGCCCGGTGCGCACCATTTCGGTGACGGGATAGTTGGAAAGCAGGTCGATGAGGCTGTCCAGGCGGGATTGATCGCCCACCGCCTGCACCACCAGCGAGTCCATGCTCACATCGATGATGCTGGCCCGGTAGATATCCACCAATTGCATGACTTCGGGCCGGGTTTGGGCGTTGACCTTGATGCGGATTAGGGCCATCTCGCGGCGCACAGCAGGGCGGGCGGTCACATCTTCCACCCGCAGAACGTTGACCAGTTTGTAGAGCTGCTTGATGGCCTGCTCCACCATGGCCGCGTCACCATTGACGGTAAAGGTGAGGCGGCTGACGCCGGGCGTTTCACTGTGCCCGACCGAAAGATTTTCGATATTGAAATTGCGACGGCGGAAGAGGCTCAGCACACGGCTGAGCACGCCCGGCTTGTCTTCCAGCCAGGCGATGATGGTGTGTTTGCTGAAGGTTGCGGGATCGTGGGTCATGGGAATCACTCCTTGAGGCGTGGATATTGGGTAGTGGGTATTTGATATTTGGTCATGGCGACGATATCCAATATCCACCTTTACCACGCGGGTTGCAGACCGCTGG
>JALWDV010000159.1 GCA_027036755.1 Anaerolineae bacterium | reverse complement strand
TGAACGGCCTGTCGCTGGCCGAGTATGAGCGCATCTTCGCGGAATCGGGATTGAAGATCGTGGATTTTCGCCCCAACAGCAGCGATAAACTCATCTCGAAACTCTTTGCGCTGCCCGCCCGCTTCCGTCCCCTGAGCGAATACTTCACCTTCAACATCTACATCGTCCTGGAGAAGCCAGCGAGATGACTCGTTCGCGATTTTGGCCCATCCTGACAACCCTTTCGGTTTTCATCGGGCTTTCGCTCCTGCTCAACTGACTCATCGTCAGGATGAATCGGGGCGTCTTCACCTACGCGCTGGACGACGCCTACATTCACATGGCCATCGCCAAGAATTACGCGGTGCAAGGCGTGTGAGGCGTCCGCCTCGCCGCTTTACATCATCATCCCTGCTGTGGACTTCGCTGCTGGCCCTTTTGTATAAACTGTTCGGCGTTGGCGTGTGGCAGCCACTGCTGCTGGTCAGCGTCGATTGGATTTTGCAACAGGAGGAAGTTGGCGCTTCCATTCGCGTGCTGACGGAGTGGGATAAAGAGGCATGGTTCAGATCGTCCTTTCATCAGCTTTACAATTTCAATAGGGTCAACGCCTGGCAAAGCACGTCAAACGTAAAGCGTCAAACGTCAAAACGTGGCGAAACAGGCTCTTTTTGACGTTTGACGTTTGACGGAGAAATTGTAAAGATGGTTTTTGATAAGAAGGAGCCATGCCGGTATTTGGTGTTCGAATCACCCGGGAACAGGGCAATATCCTCAATATCCAGTATCCAATACCGGATGCACTGCAAAAAGGTTTCTCAACACGGAGACACGGAGGACACGGAGAAAATAGTGGTAGTTCACAGAGGGATTCCTCTCCAAGTCTCACCTTTTTCTTCCTCCGTGCGCTCTGCGCCTCCGTGTTGAAGGTTTTTTCAGTACAGCCAATACCCAGTATCCAATATGCGGCAGGCCTTGGCAATCGCAATTGATGGCGCGGAGGGTTGTCTTGATTTTGGGATGTCGTTGTATAATTGCATTCATGCGTAACCGTATTCTGTTTTTCGCAACGGCGCTTTTCGCCAGTTTTCTGGTCGCCATCATCGTTCATGCTCATGGCGGCGGCACGCCCCGGCTGGTCAATGAACTGCTGGACCCCTACCGGCTTTCGGTCTGGACGTATCCCGAGCCGCCGCAGGTGGGAGAGTTGCATGTCACTGCCGCCCTGGCCCGCTCCGATACAGGCGAGCCGGTGACCGAGCCGGCGATCATGCTGCACGCCCACGGCGTCTCAAGGCATGATGACATCACCGCGACGATGTCGCATGACGACGCGGCCACGCCTTATTTCTACGAAGCGGATTTCGAGGTTCCCTACGCGGGCTCGTGGACTATCGAGCTTGTCGTGAAGAAGGGTGATTGGGAGGAGCGGGCGTCTTTCCCTCTGACAGTGCAACCTGCGCCCATCGATAAAAATCTCATCCGCCTGGCCGCGTTTGTCACGTTTGTCTTTTTGGGGATCGGTTGGTGGTTTTGGGGCCGCAAGCCGCGCAAGAAGCGAACCCGCAAGCGCATCTTCATGCCCCGTCCCGACGATTAAGCCGTTGAGGCCACGACTGGCCGGTGACGGCCCGCCCGCCGTCGGCCAGTGCAGTTATCGCAGCGATTCCAAAAACGCCCGGATCTCAAGATGCAGGGTGGTTTCGGGCGGCTGGTAGGGGCGCAGACGCGTGCTGCGGGCCCGGGCCACGGCCGCGGGCAAATCGACCAGATCGAAGCAGGGGATGAGATAGCCCTCCGCGCCGAACTGGCGGATGATCTGCTCCTGGTGCTTGTCGAAGCGATCCGGGTTGGGCACGCTGATCAAAGGCGTCCCCGCATAAAGCGCCTCCACCGTGGTGCCAAAGCCGCCGTGGGCAATGACCAGACTGGCCTTCTGGATGTAGTCGGAGACATCGGGGCTGAAACGGAACCACTCGCCGTGCTCGGGCTCATACCTCCCCTGCCCGATCTGAAAGAGCACCGGCTCTGGCAGATCGGGCGCCAGGACGTCCACGGCCCGCACCAGATCATCGAATTCGGTCGTGCCCACTGTGCAGAAGATCATAGCAGCCTGCCTGCGTAACGCGCCCGGGGATAATCCTCGGTGAGATGCTCCCACTGCACATAAAAGCGATCATAGAGGCGGTAGTTGTAGACGATGCGGGCCGTAAAGCTGAGAAATTCGATCTTGGACGCGGTTTCGATGAAGATGTGGGGGACGCCCCGGGCCTTGGCCGCGATGGCGATGGGAATTTGCAGGCTGGGCCCGGCGCCGATGACCGCGTCCGGGCGAGCGTCGCCCAGGATGCGCCAGGCGGTTTTCAGGGCTCCGGGCATCTTGCGCATGACCGTGAGCGGCCCGTCCGTCTTCCCCAGCTTCTTTTCCCGCGGCTGTTTGATGCGATACACCGGCCCGGCGATGCGGATTTTGGTCTCGGAAATCGTATCGTAATCGGGGATGACGTAGCAATAATCGAAGTCGGGGCCCAGCAGATCCACCAGACGCAGCATTTGCTTGGTGTGACCGCCCGCGCCCAACACGATGAGCAGACGCCGCTTTTCATCGCCCGACTTCGCTATCATCTCACGCCGCATCCTTTCCGTTGCGAGCGGCCTGATACCGGGCGGGCACGGGCGTGTAGGGCGGCAGGGTGATCACCCGCTGCTCGTGGCTGGCCCGCAGAATCTGCTCAGCCAGGAACACCGCGCGCAGCCCCTCCTCGCCATTGACCAGGCCGTTGTAGCCGTGATTGATGGCCTCGACGAATGTCTCCAGCTCGACGCGCAGGGGCTCGACCCGGGCCAATTCGTATTTGATCACGTTGCCCTCGGTCACGCCCACCGTCACCAGGCCCAACCAATGATCCTGGGCCGAACGATTTTCGTAGAACCACAGCTCCTGGGTGAGATAGTTGACCAGGAACATGCCGCGCTCGCCCAACACCGTCAGTTGGCGGATTTTGGTGGGCGTCAGCCAGTTGATGTCTATCATGCCGAGGACGCCATCGCCAAAGCGGAGGATGCCCGAGACCATGTCCTCGTGCTTGTCGTGCAGGGTTTGCTTCACCTGGGCCGACACGTTGCGAATGCCCGTGCCGGTGAGATACTCCATGATGTTCAGCTCATGGGTGGCGAGATCGAACACCACGCCCACATCCTTGATGCGGGGCGGGAACGGCCCGATGCGGCGGGCGTGAATCTGGTAGATCTTGCCCAACTGACCGTCGTCCAGCCGTTCTTTCAGGGCGATGACCGCGGGATTGAAGCGTTCGATGTGGCCTACGCCCAGCAGAACGCCGTGCCGGTGGCTGGCCTCGATCATCTCTCGACCGGCCACGACCGAATCGGCCAACGGTTTTTCGACAAAGGTGTGGATGCCCGCTGCCATGGTTTCCAGCGCTGCCTGCCGGTGCAAATGGGTGGGCAGGGCGATGGTGACGACATCCAGGTCTTCTTTTTCGATCATCTCGCGATAATCGACGTAGGGCGTGGCTTTGTAGGTGCGCGCAATGCGGTCCCGCAGCGTGGGATCGAGATCGGCGAACGCGGCGAGGGTGGTGTGGGGCATCCGGGCGTAGACTCGGGCGTGATTGGCCCCCATAGAGCCGACGCCGATGACCGCGGCGCGAAGAGGAGTTGTCAAGAAAAAACCTCGGTGATAAATGAGTTACGTCATTTCGAGGGAGCGCAGCGACCGAGAAATCCCCTTGCAAGCGAGGAGATTCCTCCTTCCTGCAGGCGTCAGATGTGGCGGCGCTCCGTTCGACAGTTTGATTCGCAACTGCTAAGGTCGTCACCCGAAAACCACTAAGAACACTAAGACACAAAGGCACAAAGGGAAGTTTATACACTTTTTCTTCGTGTTCTTAGTGCCTTTGTGCCCTTTGTGGTTTGTCAACCGGGGTGCGTTAGCAGTTACCTTGATTCTAGCAGAACAACATGAAGGATGCGTGAAAAATCGGGCGGAGAGGATGACAATGTTGTCAGCGAGACGATTCGGGCCCGAAGATGGGGATGTTGGGCTTGCGCAGGCGCTCGGGCAGGGGCATTATGCGGGCGGGCGCGCCCACGGCCAGGGTCCAGGGCGGCACGTCTTTGGTGACGATTGCGCCCGCGGCCACCATGGCCCCTTCGCCGATGCGCACGCCGGGCAGCAGGGTGGCGTTGGCTCCGATGGTGACGTGATCTTCGAGGATGGGGCCTACAAGCTCCATGCTCTGCCGCTGCCGCAGGGGATATTTGTCGTTGGTCAGCGTGGCGTTAGGCCCGATGAACACGTAGCTGCCGATGACGGTGTGGGTGGGAATGTACACCTGGCTCTGGATGCTGACGTAATCGCCGATGGTGATGCGTCCATCCAGAATGGCCGCGGTGCCCACCAGCACGTAATCGCCGATGACGGTGTGTTCCCGAATCAGCGCGTGATGGCCATTCTTGAAGCCCGCGCCGATGGTCACATCGCCGTAGATGATGGTGTGGGCGCGGACGATGCCGCCCTCGCCCAGGCGGGCGGGGCCGCAATCGGGCGCGTAGCGCAGGCCCACGATGGCGTGGGGCTGGATGATGCAGTTATCGCCTATGATGGCGTGGGAAAAATCGTTGTTTTGCTCCATCAAGAGCGTCCTTGTGACGAGATAAAGGGCATTTTGTAACTACTAGGGCCGTCACCGGTCGTCACCCGAAAATCACTAAGAACACTAAGCCTACATTTCGCACCTTGAGAACCGAATAAAGAGAAAAAGATGACGAAGATGCTCCTTTGTGGCAAAGTATAGGGGAAACCAAATCCTCATTTGCCGGAGCATCTTCCCATGAATTTTGC
>JALWDV010000158.1 GCA_027036755.1 Anaerolineae bacterium | reverse complement strand
TCAGGGCGCTCTGGGGCCTTATCGGCGGATCGGAAGAACTACGCCTTCATTTTTCCGTCTAACGTCTCTCTTCGTTCATTCTCCGCTCAAGGCGCTGCATAGCACCCTTTTTTCGGAAGAGCCAATCTTTAATCTTTAATTTTTGATCTTTGATCTTCAATCTTCCCGCCTCTTCGATAACATACTTCGCCACCACCGCGGGAATATCCACGCCCGTGGTGTCGATGCTGTTGCGAAACTCCATGGTGTGATTGATCTCGTTGACCAGCAGGCCGCGATGGGGGTCTTCGAACAGATCGATGGCGAGAACGCCGCCGCCCACGGCCCGGGCCGCGTTCAGGCAGATGTCGTTGAGCTCGGGCGTGACGGGGCAATTGCTGGCGCGTCCGCCGCGGGCCGTGTTGGTGATCCAATGCTCGCTGGTGCGGTAGATGGCGGCGATGGTCTCGTCGCCCACCACAAAGGCCCGGATATCCCGCTCCGGTTTCTGCACCAGCTCCTGGATGTAGTAGATATGATGCTGGTAGCCGCCCAGCACCTGGCGATGCTCCAGCACCGCCTCGGCTGCGTCCCGGTCGTTGATGCGGGCCAGCAAGCGGCCCCAGGAGCCCACCGCCGGCTTCATCACCACCGGATAGCCCAGCTCCTCCATCGCAGCCAGGGCGGACGCCCGATCGAAAGCCACCCGGGTGCGGGGCTGGGCCACGCCCGCCTCTTGCAGGGCCGCGGTGGTGAGGATTTTATCAGCGCAGACCGACGCGGTGGCGAAGCGGTTGACCGTGGGCAGGCCCGCTTGCTCGAACAGACGCAGCGCGTACAGCCCGCGCGCCGTGCTCACGCTGCGCTCCACCAGGATGTCGGCCTGGATGGGGAGACGGGCGTCGTCCGGGGCGAAAACCAGGTCTCCGTCCCGGACGAGCTGCACCTCAGCGCCCGTCTCTTCCAGCGCCCGCAGCAGCAATTTCTCTTCCACGCGAATGCGGGAGACCAGCAGGGCGACGCGTGTCATTCTCCCCAGTCCTCCTCTTCCTCGGGCGCCAGGTCCAGCTCCAGTGGCTGCAATGAGAGCACTTCCAGTTCGACGCCGCACTCGGCGCAGGTGATGATTTCGCCTTCGATGGGGTCTTCCAGGGTCAGGTCAGCGCCGCATTCGGGGCAGGTGGTGGTGTAGGTGGTCATGGTGAGAACTCCTTTGTGAATGAATGATTGGGGGGAGATTGGATCGAGATTGAATCTTCTCGACTACAACAAAAAACCTCCGCCCGCCGGACTGGCGAGGGAGGCTTTGAGACCGAAAATTGGGTGCGCTCAAGCAGCCTGGCCCGGACAGTCCGGCAGGATATGGGTCTGCTTCTTGGTGCGCTTGAAAAAGGATGCCATGAGGAACATAAGGGAGGTTGGGTGTTGGATGCTGGGTATTGGGGCGTTCGACATCCAATACCCAATATCTCCAACAAAAAAGCCCGGCCAGGAGGAGGAACCTGGTCGGGCTTAGCACAGAGCGGGAGGTGGGTGCTTTATTTGCCTTCTACCGCGTGCGCATGGCTCTTCCCAGGTTTAGGAAGGGCTTCTTGTTGCGCTTGGCGGACTTGATGAAGGCAAACATCATAAAGAGAGGATGAGTGTGAGGAGGACAACCATGTTAGGAGGTAACAAGTGCTATTATAGCGATATTTTTCTATTTGTCAACCCTTTTTGCGCCGAATTTTCCGAAATTGCGTTACTTCTAAGGTCGTTTTCGCTTGAACTAACCTGACAGGTTCCTTCGGCAGCGATTCAGTGCCTTGCACGCTTCGTTGTTGGCTGAAAACCACACATCCTACCGCCAAGGTTACGAGAATCTGTCAGGTTTGAGTGAAAAAAGACAACCAACTGGCATACGTTGGCATTTACGAAATTGCTGTTTATTCGGCCCCTCTTTCGAAGTTTGACATTTCAGTCAAAAAACGATAATCTCTTTTCGTCAAGGAGACTTGACATCGCTGCGGCCAGCACAATGGCGTGTTTGGGCGCAGCACAATCACGCAAAAAGGCCGGTGGACGCCCGATTCGGACATCCCACCGGCTTTCTGTTGTAACTGTTAACGTAACCCTGTTCACTCGCCACGGATACGAGGAAACACGGATAAAATCTTTTTTGAATGTCTTCGTGTCTTCGTTTCCTTCGTGTCTTCGTGGCAAAAGAGGACGCTTGGGGCCAACGACCTCGGCAGTTACTTTCTGTTTCCAAATGTTGTATAACGCCCCTACATTTCGATGACCGGCGGGCTGGTCTCATCCACCGGGCCTTCCACCCAGAAATCGCCCGAGGACGTCACTTCCTTCTTCCATATCGGCGCGATGTGCTTGATGCGGTCGATGGCGTAGGCGCAGGCGTCGAAGATGCCGTCCCGATGGCCCGCGGCCACGGCGATGACCACGGCGCTCTCCCCCACCTCCAGCCGCCCGACGCGGTGCATGATGGCCACATCCAGCACCTGGGGCCATTTTTGCTGCACCTCCGCGCCGATCTCGGCCAGCTTGGCTTCGGCCATCTCGGCGTAGGCCTCATACTCCAGATATTCGGTGTCGATATCGCCCGTGACGCCTCGCACCACGCCCGAAAACAGGGCGACCCCGCCCACCTCGGGCGCAGTCACCAGGCCCGCCACTTCATCCAGCGAAAGCGGCTCGGTGGTGATGCGGAACTTCTTCACGTCCTGCCCCCCGCCCACGGGCGGGAAGATGGCCACCTCATCGCCATCGTTCAGCACCGCGTCCTGCTCCACGAATTCCTTGTTGATGGTGACATGGAAACGGCCGCCGCGACCCAAATGCGGGGCCTCCTCCCGGATGACCTCCACCAGATCGGCGACGGTCGCGCCTTCGGGCAGTTCGACTTCCAGATAAGGTGATTTGAAAATCTCGCGCAGGGATGCGAAAAGACGGACATTGACTTTCATTGAAACAACTCCGGTGTGTGGTGTGGAAGAAGATGGAACGATAACTCCACTTCAAAAAGGACATTTCACCACGGAGACACGGAGGTCACGGAGAAAATAGTGGTAGTTCACGGAGAAAAACATCTCCAAATCTCACCTTTTTCTTCCTCCGTGCGCTCTGTGCCTCCGTGGTGAAGGTTTTTCGATAGGACCAATGATTGATGAGGGAGAATTGCCGCGGCCCGACGTCCGCTCACCCTTTGGTCATTGATCCATCAATCATCGACATTGAATTCGCCGCTCTTGCCGCCGCTCTTGTGCAGCAGACGCACGCCTTCGATGCGCATGGTCTTTTCCAGGGCCTTGGCCATGTCGTAGATGGTCAGCGCCGCCACCGAGGCCGCGGTCAACGCCTCCATCTCCACGCCCGTCTGCCCCTGGGTCTTCACCAGCGTGCGGATGTGCACGCCCTCGTCGATGTACTCGAAATCCACAGAGATTTTGGTGAGCAGCAGGGGGTGGCACATAGGGATGAGCTCGTGGGTGCGCTTGGCGGCCATGATGCCCGCTACGCGGGCCGCGCCCAGCACATCCCCTTTCTTTACATTGCCGGCCTTGATGGCGGCCAGGGTTGCCGGTTGCATCACCACCCGGGCCTCGGCGATGGCCGTGCGATGGGTGATAGGCTTGTTGCTGACATCCACCATTTTGGCGGCGCCGCTTTCATCGAGATGAGTTAGTTGGGGCATGATTGGCGTGGGGGAAGAGCGATATGGTTTACAAACCGCACCTCACGTGGTACGATAACGAAAATCTCTCTGGCTTTCAGGTTAATCACATGAATCAATACAGCGGCAGCAATTTCGATGATTTCTTAGAAGAGGAAGGCATTCTCGAAGAAGTCTCTGCTCGGGCGTTGAAGCGGCTTCTGGCTTTGCAGCTTCAGGATGCCATGCGAGAGCAAAAACTTACAAAAACGGAGCTGGCGGCCCGGCTGCACACCAGCCGCTCTCAGGTGGATCGTTTGCTGGATCCAAACAACACGGCGATCACGCTGGAGGTGTTGGAGCGTCTGGCCCGCGCCATCGACAAACGGCTGATCGTCGAGTTCGCCTGAGCAACATGACGTTTGACGCTTGACGTTTTGACGTTCTGCTCTTTCTCTTTTCTCACTTTGCGCCTTGGCGGCTTGGCGTGAGATCATCTAGTATACCAGATCGCCGCTGAGAAAGGCCCGGGTGCGGGGGTCTTGCGGATGCTCGAAGAAGTCGCGGGTGGGGGCGGTCTCGATGATCTCGCCCTCGTAGAGCAGGGCCACGCGGTGAGCCAGACGCCGGGCCTGCCACACGTTGTGCGTCACCAGCACCACGGTGGCCCCGCGCTCCTGGTTCGCCCGGCGCACGATCTCCTCGATGAGCTTGACGTTGCCCGGGTCCAGATTGGCCGTGGGCTCGTCCAGAAACAGCAGTTCCGGGTTCAGCACCAGCGCCCGAGCCAATGAGACGCGCTGGGCCTCGCCGCCGCTGAGGGTCTGGGCCGATTGCTCGGCCAGATGCGCCAGCCGCACCTCCTCCAACGCCCGCCGGATGTCGGCCTTGCCGTTGCGTGCCCCGCGCACCCGCAGCCCGTAGGCCACGTTGCTCGCCACCGACGCATTGAGCAGCAGCGGCTGCTGGAACACCGTGGTCATCTTGCGGCGCAGCGCGGTGGGCAGCGAGCCAGGCGTCCAGGCCCGCCCGTGATAGAACACCCGCCCCTGGGTCGGCTTCTCCAAAAAATTCATCAGCCGCAGCAAGGTGCTCTTGCCCGCGCCCGAAGGCCCGACCACCGCGAAAATCTCGCCGGGGCGGATGACCAGCTCGGGCACGCGCAGCACCACGCGAGCGCCGTAGCGGTGCTCGATGGCTTCGAGGCGGAGGATGT
>JALWDV010000157.1 GCA_027036755.1 Anaerolineae bacterium | reverse complement strand
AAGTTTTATTCCCTAACGATAGAAAAATAGTTTAGAAGATGTGTGGGTATGTGTGTGTGTCTTTATGTGTATTTCATGCTACACACACACACACACACACACACACACACACATATATATATATATATATCTGTCTATGTTTATCCATGTCTATCTGTCTTTATTTCTGTCTTTTCCTCTGTTCCTTCCCTCTCCTTATCTCTCTGTGTGTCTGTGTGTCTGTCTGTCTGTCTGTGTGTCTGTCTGTCTGTCTGTGTGTCTGTCTGTCTGTCTGTGTGTCTGTCTGTCTGTGTGTCTGTGTGTCTGTCTGTCTGTCTGTCTGTCTGTCTGTCTGTGTGTCTGTCTGTCTGTCTGTCTGTCTGTCTGTCTGTCTGTCTGTCTGTCTGTCTGTCTGTCTGTCTGTCTGTCTGTCTGTCTGTCTGTCTGTCTGTCTGACTCACTATATCTCTCCTCAATGTCTGCGTATATGCATGTTCGTTGGTACACATACCTGTGTATATTTACCTACACACCTGTTTTCTCTCCACCTGTAATCACAGAGGTACAAGAGGTATTTTCGCTGTTTGACAAAGATGGCGACGGAGCCATATCTATCCGAGAGCTGGGTCCGATGCTTCGCTCGCTCGGATTTAATCCTTCGGACGCCGACATCCAGAAACTGTCGGAGGAAGTGGACGCGGAAGGTAACCCTACAGGACTCACCTGTCCATGGATTAAAGCAATAACCTGTAGTGTCATTACTGACGGTCTTAGACAGAGCGAACTGTAGGGAATATATTCACGTAACATTCACGTAACACAGTTCCTAGGTCAGGATGACACATACACACACACACATACACATTCACATATTAAAAGAACACTAAGCCACAACTTGTTTTAGTCGAGTGCATTAACTAATTTTTGTTGTCAAAAGTACTTCAAAGTGTCAATAGTTTTCGGACCGACTGTGAAAGAGTTCACTTCTGTCCTTGAGTTCGGTCCGTTTGCTTTTCTTTACGTAAATTTACTTTCGTTATCGGCTAGAATCGAACTTGCATTCGAAAAATAAGTAATTCAACCAAATACAGGAATTTGAAACTGAACGCGCCAAGTAACTTCACAATCAGTGCAAATTATATATATTTGCTGATCGATAAAATCAATGGAGAACTAAGATTTGGGCCATTCTGTCGCACTCTCTGTCCTGTTATGCACACCATTCGAAAAACGATGATGATGATGATGATGATGATGAGAATGATGATGATTATGTTATTATTTTTGGTGTTATTATTCGTACTGCTCCTGCTGCTTTCAAAATAACAAAGGAACGCATAAATACCAATAAACAACTCTTAGGTGGCAGCCTTACTTGGCAGCCTTACTTGGCAGCCTTACTTGGCACCCTTACGGAGCAGTATACAGACTGGGAGTAAAACTGATTATATATCTTCGTCGTTTTGTTTGTTGACGCGTCGTATGATCCAATCCATCTTTGTGTAAACACACGCATATGTAAACATATTGGTAAAATATTGTGTTACACATACTGATTAATTTTCGCTTTATCTATAATATATTATATAT
>JALWDV010000156.1 GCA_027036755.1 Anaerolineae bacterium | reverse complement strand
GGAGGAGGGGGAGGAGGCGTGGGTTCAGGCGGGACGGCGTTCTTCGCCGCTTCCCAGGCCGCAAACGCATCCACCCGGCCCGCGCCCTGCGTGTTGAGACTCAGTTCCAGATCCACCGCAGTGCGCTTGAATATCTCCTTGATCTGGCGGGGAGAAAGCGCGGGATTGGCCGCCAGCAGCAGCGCAGCCACGCCCGCCGCATGTGGCGTGGCCATGCTCGTGCCCGAAAGCGAGGTGTAATAGCCGCCCGGCTCGTTATTGCCCAGCGACGTTCCCTCGGCCCGGGCGGAAATGATGTTCACGCCCGGCAGCACCACATCGGGCTTGACGCGGCCATCGGATGTGGGGCCGCGGGAGGAGAAACTGGCCACACCATCCGCGTCGTCGCTGGCTCCGATGGTGATCACCTCCCGGGCGCATCCGGGCGAGCCCACCGTGCGCGACGCCGGGCCGCTATTGCCCGCGGCCGCCACCACGACCACGCCCTTGCCAACGGCTGCATCGCACGCTTCCGAGAGCGCATCGGTGCCGTCGCAGCTCGTATCGCTGCCCAAACTCAGGTTGACCACCTGGGCCTGTTGCGAGATGGCCCAATCCAGGCCCGCCATCACATCGCTCATGCGGCCATTGCCCTCATCATCCAGCACCTTGGCGATGTACAAATCGGCCTGCGGAGCCACGCCGCGATACCTGCCCTGGCTGGCCGCGCCCGATCCGGCAATGATGCCCGCCACATGCGTGCCGTGCCCATGACCATCCTGGGCCGCGCCCTTGCCCGAAAAATCGGCGGCGGCCCGAATCCGATCCTTCAAATCGGGATGATTCAGATCGCAGCCCGTGTCGAGAATGACCACACGCACGCCCGCCCCTTCATCGCCCCGGGCCCAAACCCTGTTCGCGCCAATGTGCGGAACAGAGACATCCAGCAAGGCGTGCACGGGCATATCGTACCAGATGCGCTCGACTTCGGGATTTTCGGCCAGCCGGTGGATTGCGTCGGGCGCGATATGTGCGGCGACGCAGGGCATCAGCGAAAAGGTGCGTTTGGGCTCTACGGCCAAATCCGTCAGCGCGGACGTCGCTATCGGTTCACGCGCGGCCCGATAGCGGATGATCACAGGAATGGGCTCCTGTTCAGCTTCGGTCGCGAGCGCGCCGGGCCGTGAAAGGATTTCTCGCAGCGAGGAATGGATTTTTGCGGTGGACATGATGGCGAACCTCTCAGAGTGCGCGCACAGACTGATCCGGCTCGACCCGCAACACCCAGGGCTCGGCGGCTAGTTGCATCAGCGCGCCGCTCCGACACGCCACTGCCAGCGTGGGGATCAAATGGATGCGTCGATGCACGCGACACGCGGCATTCCGCACCGCCAGCTCGATCTCGGGCGAAAATGCGGTGATGCGAATGAGGGCGTGAACCGCGTCGTCGGGGTGTTGTTGCAGCCAGGACCAGAAATCGGAGGGGAATTTAGCCTTGGGGGATTCTGGCATGGCCCAATGATAGTCTTATGGAAACTTTTTGTCAATCGTAAAGCAATCGCCCACAGATAGGACACTTCACCGATTGTCCCTCATGCACCTTTTGCACCACCGAGGTGGGCAGCGAGGCCCCGCAGCCGCTGCAACTTTTGCCCTCCAGCTTCGCCAGGGCCAGCCCGCCCAACTTCTTGCGCATGGCTTCATAACGCCGCACATCTTCCGCCGGCAATGTCGCCGCCACCTGCTCGCGCCTGGCTTTCAACTGACGGGCGTGCCGAACGATGGCCTCCTGCTCCTTTTCCAGCGCGCTTTTGCGCTCAAGCCAGGCCCGTTTCATGGCTTCGAAGGTCTCTCGGACTTCGTTCATAACCCGCTCCGCCTCCTCCTGCTCCAGCATCGCCTCCAGCGCGGCCTCCTCCAGCGTCTCCTGATGACGTTTCAGCGCCTCGACATTCTGCTGCATGGCCACCTGCTCCCGGGCGTCCTTGATCCTCCCGCCATACAGCTTTTTCTCCAATGACGCTATCTTGGCCGCGTGCTCAGCCGCTTTTTCATCTCGCAGACGTCGCTCCTTGCGCCATTTCGCCACTTGCGCTTCGGCCTGCTTCATCCGCTTGGCCTGTTGCTGCAACTCGGGCGAAGGCTGCATGGCCTGCTTGTTCTCGGCGTATCGCCGCCTGTCTGCATCCAGTTCGAGATCAATTGCCTGTAATGACGCCAGTAATTTGATAGACTGCATAAGTCCTGCACGAAGGGAGCGGGAGTGGAATCAGCGATTTTGGGTAACTGCTAACGCACCCCGGTTAACTAACCACAAAGGGCACAAAGGCACTAAGAACACGAAGAAAAAATGTATAAATTCCCCTTTGTGCCTTTGTGTCTTAGTGTTCTTAGTGGTTTTCGGGTGACGACCTTAGTAGTTACGATTTTGGTGGAGAGCTGTTCTGCCGGCGATCACACAGACGCGGTTAGTCTTCCATCTCGCGGATCTGGTGAGCCAGGATGATGGCCTCGGCCACCACGCGCATGGGCTTGCGGGAATCCATCGAGAGCTTCTGGATGCGTCGGAAGGCCTCGGCTTCGCTCATGCCCTCTTTGTCCATCAGCAGTCCCTTGGCCCGATCCACCGATTTTCGGGTCTCCAGGGTGCGGCGCAAATCCTTCGCCTCTTTCTTGATGGCCCGAAACTCGTGGAATCGCTCCAGCGCCGTCTCGATGGCGGGCGCCAGATCCGCTTCGGAGAAAGGCTTGACCAGATAGCCGACCACGCCCGCCTCTTTGGCCCGCTCCACCAGATCGCGCTGGCTGTAAGCGCTCAGCAGCAGCACGGGCGCGATGTCCTCCTCGGTGAGAACCCGGGCGGCGTCGATGCCATCGAAGTCATCGCCCTCGAAGCGAATGTCCATGATGACCAGGTCGGGCTTCAGCTTGCGGGCCATCTCCACGGCTGTGCGGCCATCGCTGGCTTCGCCAATGATCAGGTAGCCCTGATCGGTGAGCATCTCTCGCAGATCGCGGCGAATCAGGGATTCATCGTCGGCAATGATAATTCGCGTTCGTTGTGATGATGTCATTGTTCCTTGCCTCTGGCGGCGTCCCTGGGAAAGATCAATCTCGCCCGGGCGCCTCCTTCTGATCGAGTGGTGAATGTAATGTTTCCTTTTAGATCATCCTGCACCAAGGTGCGAATAATGTCAAGACCGATGCTGGCGTTTGTCTCGGGGGAGAAGTTTTCTGGCAATCCCTGGCCGGTGTCATCCATGATGAGCTCGACCAGATCGCTCCGGTCGTAAAGATAGATGCGAATCTCCCCCGATTGCTGTTCGCCAAAGCCGTGCTTGACCGCGTTGAGCAACAGTTCGTTGAAAACCAGGGCGCAGGTCGTCACCTTGTTGGTGGGAAGAATGACGTCATTCGCCTCCATCACGCTGATGCGGATGCGCCGATGCGGCCCCACCAGGCCCATCTGGGTCTGAGGCACGATCTGCGAGATCACATCCTTCAGATTCAGGGTGTCGCCTTCGCTGTAGGAAAGGGATTCGTGGATGACGGACATGCTGAGGAGCCGGTTCATGGCCTCCTTCAGAAGCTGGCGGGCCTCCTCGGTTTGCGCCCGCCGCGCCTGCATCCTCATCACCGAAATGAGCAATTGCAGGTTGTTCTTGAGACGATGATGCACCTCTTTGATCATCGCCGATTTCACCTTCAGCTCCTGATCCCGCTCTCGCTCCTCGGTGACATCGTTGACCAACAGCAATGCGCCATACCGGTCACCCGACTTCTGCCCCCACCGCACGCTTTCCCAAAAAGTGAGATGATCGGAGGGTCCGAAGAGGGGAATCACGCTGCGCTGCAGAATGCGCTCGCGCACCATGCTTTCCGAGAAAATGCACGTCCGCTCCCCCCAGGCCCGACGCACCAACTCATGATCTCCCGCGGCCACCTCGTTCAGCGTGCGCAAACGCAGATCATCCAGATAGCCCATGCGGCGATAGACGTTGGCGGCGATGCCGCTCAAATAGCGATAGCGCCTCAGTCCGTCCACGAAAATAATGCCGCTGCGATCGGTGAAAGGCGGCAGGTTCTCACATCCTCGAAACTCCCCCTGAGCCAGCATGTAAAAAAAATGAGCCAAAGCCCGCCGAAAAGACCGTGAGCGGCGTTTGTGCCGGGCCTGCTCCACCGCGTTGGTGCAGACCCCCACCGCTGCTATCACATCGCCAGCCTCATTCAACACCGGCCAGACCTGCTGCTGCACCTCGGTGCGCACATCGGGAATCTCTTTCAGCACCCGATGATCATAGGAGCCCTTGGTTGCGGCTTGCCACAGCCAGGGTCGCTCCTCCCGGGTGATACAGCGCCCGGCCTGAGGCGTCTCATAGAGGGTTGCCATGGCGTGCGATCGGGCGTGAATGGCGATGCAAAAGCGATCCCCGGCAGGAAAAAACAGAAAAATGTCGGACCTGGCGACATCGGCGGCGATGGGCAAACTCTTTCGCACCCGCTCCAACAACTCGCGCTCCCCCTCCGAGAGAGAGGCGAGACGCTCCTCCCAGATAGCTTCGTCCAGATCGAAATACTGACTTTCCACAAAGATCTTCTTTGATCACAGAAAAGGATGGTAACTGCTAACGTATGCCAGTTGGTTGTCTTTTCCCACTCAAACCTGACAGGTTCTCGTAACCTTGACGGTAGGATGTGTGGCTTTCAGCCAACAACGAAGCATGTAAGGCGCTGAATCGCTGCCGAAGGAACCTGTCAGGTTAGTTCAAACGAAAACGACCTTAGCAGTTACAAAGGATAAGGGATTTGATGGCTGGCGAGAAATGCCAAAAAGGAGGGCCGACGGTCTCCCATCGGCCCTCGCAGTCGGGGCGGGGCGATTCGAACGCCCGACCTCTTGAACCCCATTCAAGCGCGCTACCGAGCTGCGCTACGCCCCGACAACAGGAGCAAGTATAACGAAAGAGCCTTGCGGTGTCAAGTTTCCGCGCAGGCGGGGCAGGGCCTTTTATGAACATTGACAAAATAATCCTGTCATAGGCTTGGGGCGCTTCGCGCCCGCCGTCAACGCCGGAGGATGAAGCCCCCCGGCTAGAAACAGCGCCCCTGCGGGGCTTAGCCGGATTTATCCGGCGCTGTTTTGTAGCCCGGCGACTTCATCGCCGGGCGGACGTAGCAAACGCCACTATTGCTGATTTAATTTGTGAACATTCATTACTCGGCCGGTGCCGCAACGAAAAGGGGAAGTTATTTCTGGACGTTCACTAAGTACACGTCCAGAAATTAGTTCCCTTTTCCGACCAGGCCGCCAGAGCTTCGCCCCCACCCCGGCCCTCCCCCGCTAGTCGCTTCGCTCCTTTGCAGGGGAGGGAGCCGCTGGTTTGCAAAGTTTTTTTTGCAGGCGGAGAGGTCATCCCTCCCGCTTGCGGGGGGGAGCGAGGGGGGGGCCTTCTCTCGCAGACGCGAAAACCTCGGAAAAAGGGAAGTAATTTTTAGACGATCACTAAGTCGCCAAGACACAAAGGAAAAAGAAGCGTAACTACTGACGTAGCCATGTTCACTCGACGGATAGGAGGGAACACGGATAAAACTTTTTTGAATGACTTCGTGTCTCCGTTTCCGTCGCGCCTTCGTGGCAAAAGATGAGGATTGGGGGTAACTACTTTAGCTATCCCCCCAGATTTACGATGAAACCAATCCCCTTGTAAAATCATCCGATAATAGGTGGCTTTCCTGAAAAAAGGCCACGAAGACACGAAGAAACGAAGGCGCGAAGGAAAAAGATAAGGTTTGGAGAGGATTTTTTCCGTGAACCCCCTTATTTTTTCTCTGCGTCCTCCGTGTCTCCGTGTTGAAAAACCTTTTTACAGTGCATCCATAGGTGAGTTGAAAACATCCCACCCCCATCTCAAACACAAACATCGAAACGCCAACAAATTATGAACGAAAAAGACGCCATCACCCCAGAACAGCAATCCCCAGAACAACCTGATACGCCCGAAGTCGTGGAGGGCGAAATCATATCCGAAGAAGAAAACATCGAAATGCAACAAGAAGCCGAGATCGAGACCTCGGACATCGGCGAAGAGGAAGCCGCAGCCGAGGCCGCTGGCGAGACGGAAGCGAAGCTTGATGACGGCGTAGCGGCCGCAGAGCAGGCGGAGCAGGCCGCGGCGGAGGCGAAGGATGCCGCGCCCGAGATCGGCCCGGAGATGTCGGCGCTGGTCGACGAGATCAAGGAGCTGCGCAAGGCTGCGGACGAGGCCCGAGATCACGCGCTGCGGGCCCAGGCCGAGTTGCAGAACTTCCGCCGCCGCAAGGAGCGAGAGGTGGCCGACCGCATCGCCCTGGCCAACGAGCGCCTGATTCTGGAGCTGCTGCCGGTGCTGGACGATTTCGAGCGGGCCTTCGAGGCCATCCCCGAGGAGGATCGGAAGCAGCACGAAGCCTGGATCAAGGGCTTCGATCTCATCTACCGCAAGCTGCAAAAGATTCTGGAAAACCAGGGCCTGACCGCCATCGACGCGTCGGGCGAGTTCGACCCCAACGTGCACGAGGCCGTGACCATGGTTCCCAGCGACGAGACGCCCAGCGGCGAGATCGTGCAGGAGCTGCGCAAGGGCTACAAGCTGAAGGACAAGGTGGTGCGGGCCAGTCTGGTCAGCGTGGCTCAGTAGTCGGGCGGTCGCGCGGTCGTTTGGTTGCACGGTCGTCTGGTCGCGCGGTCGTCTGGTCGCACGGTCGGGTGGTCGTTTGGTCGGGTGGTCGTTTGGTCGGGTGGTCGTTTGGTCGGATGGTCGCGCGGTCGGACGGCCAGACGACTCCATGAAACCCTGCCAGCGATTTCTTCGTAACGAAAGCAGCACCCAATTTCAAACCATTCGTAACTGCTGAGGTCTCATCACCGCTTTTTGCCACGAAGACACGAAGGATAATGAAGGCACGAAGTTGTTTTCTTTATTTTTCCCTTCGTGTCTTCGAAAAACTTCGAGCCTTCGTGGCCTTTTGAGGCTTAAAGTCGAGTGCGTTAGCAGTTACAACCATTCACGCATCACGCATCACGGAATAAAACCCCATGTCAAAAATCATCGGTATCGATCTCGGAACAACCAACTCTGTCTGTGCGGTCATGGACGCGGGCGAGCCCACGGTCATCACCTCGGCCGAGGGCGGGCGGCTCGTGCCCTCGGTGGTCGCCATCAATCCCAAGACAAGCGAGCGGCTGGTGGGGCAGATAGCCCGCCGCCAGGCCATCACCAATCCCGAAAACACCATCGCCTCGGTCAAGCGCTTCATGGGCCGCAAGTTCGATGATCCCGTGGTGCAGGAGGCCATCCAGCACGTCTCCTACAAGGTGATCGAAGCCGCCAATGGCGATGTGCGGGTGATGATGAATGGTCGGGATTACTCCCCGCCCGAGATCTCGGCCATGATTCTGCAGAAAATCAAGGCGGATGCGGAAGCGTATCTGGGCGAGCCGGTCAGTCAGGCCGTGATCACCGTGCCTGCATATTTCAACGACGCCCAGCGCCAGGCCACCAAGGATGCGGGCCGCATCGCGGGCCTGGAGGTGCTGCGCATCATCAACGAGCCCACGGCCTCGGCCCTGGCTTATGGCCTGGACAAGATCGACCAGGATTACAAGATCGCGGTGTACGACCTGGGCGGCGGCACCTTCGACATCTCCATCCTGGAGGTGAGCGAGGGCGTTTTCGAGGTGCTGAGCACCAACGGCGACACTTTTCTGGGCGGCGATGACTTCGACCGCCGCATCATCAACTGGGTGGCCGATGTGTTCCAGGTGGAGCACGGCATCGATCTGCGCCAGGATCGCACCGCGTTGCAGCGGCTGAAGGAGGCCGCGGAGAAGGCCAAGATCGAGCTTTCCACGGTGCTGGAGACGGAGATCAACCTGCCGTACATCACCGCGGACGCGTCGGGCCCAAAGCATCTCATCATCACCCTGAGCCGGGCCAAGCTGGAGCAACTGACGGAAGACCTGATCGAGCGCAGCATCGGCCCGGTGAAGCTGGCCCTGGAGGACGCGGGCCTGACGCCCGCGGACATCGACGACGTGATCCTGGTGGGCGGCATGACCCGTATGCCCGCGGTGCAGGAGGCGGTGCGCAAGCTCTTTGGCAAAGACCCGCACAAGGGCGTGAATCCCGATGAGGTGGTGGCCGTGGGCGCGGCCATCCAGGCGGGCGTGCTGGGCGGCGAGGTCAAGGACATCCTGCTGCTGGATGTGACGCCCCTGACCCTTTCCATCGAGACGCTGGGCGGCATCGCCACGCCCATGATCGAGCGCAACACCACCATCCCCACCAGCAAGACCCAGCTTTTCACCACCGCGGCCGACAATCAGCGCCAGGTGGAGATTGTCATCGCCCAGGGCGAGCGCCCGATGATTCGCGATAACAAAATCCTGGGCCGCTTCATTCTGGACGGCATTCCGCCCGCGCGGCGGGGCGTGCCCCAGATCGAGGTCACTTTCGATATCGACGCCAATGGCATCCTGCACGTCTCGGCCCGAGACAAGAACACCGGCCGGGAGCAGTCTATCAAGATCACGGCCAGCTCGGGCCTGAGCGAGGATGAAATCCAGCGGCTGGTGCAGGAGGCCGAGGCGCACAAGGCCGAGGACGAGCGTCGTCGCAAGCTGGTGAGCGAGCGCAACCGGGCGGATGCGGTCATCTTCCAGACGCAAAAGGCCATGCAGGAGGCGGGCGATGCGCTGCCCGCGGACATGGTCGCAGACCTGAACGGCAAGATCGCAGCGGCGCAGGAGGCCAGCGGCGGCGAAGACCCGGATGTTTTGCAAGCCGCCACCGACGATCTGCTCACGGCCAGCCAGCAGATCGGGCAGTATCTTTATCAGAAACAGCAGGAAGAGGCTGCCCGGGCCGCTGCCGAAGCTGAAGCCGAAACCGAAGCGGCCGCACAGGCGGAGACGGAAGCGGAGCCGGAGCCGGGGGCGTCGGACGAGCCCCCGGTTGAGGACGCGGAGTTCCGCGAAGCGGAATCGGATGATGAAGCGGGCGAAGAAGCGTAAGACTTCACAGCGGATGCGGCGCACTTGCCAGGTGCGTCGCATTTTTTCTTTGGGATGCGCCCTTTTTCATAAATCCGGCTAAGCCCCGCAGGGGCGCTGTTTCTAGCCGGGGGACTTCATCCCCCGGCGTTGGCGGCGGGAGCGAAGCGCCCCAGGCCTATAAACGGATCATAAAGAACCAGTTACAGCGTGGTTCGGGTTTCGAGATCATACAGCCCGTAGGCCGCGGCCAAAATCTCGATGGGATGACGGCTCTCCTGGCCCGTGCCGTGCTCGATCTGCCAGCGGCAGGTTTCGGAATCGCAGGCGTTGAACTCGGTGTGATGGTGTTCCTCTTCCTCCAGGATGAAGGAGAACAGCTCCTGGCCCACTTTCATGGCGATGTCGTATTTTTCTTTTTTGTAGCCGTAGGTGCCGGCGATGCCGCAGCAGCGGGCGTGGCTTTCGTGCACTTCCACGCCCGGGATCAGCGCCAGCACATCCATCGAAGGCCGCCCCACGCGATGGGCGCGGTACTGGCAGGGGGGATGGTAGGGGATGACCATCTCCATCTGGATGAAGTCCCGGGGCAGCTCATCCTCGTGATCGCGAATCCATTCGAAGATGTCCCACACCGCGTGGGTGAGGGCCTGGGTGGTCTCGCTGTGGCGGTCCAGCAGATGCGGGGCTTCTTCTTTGAGGGTGAGGGTGCAACTGGTGCTTGTGCCCACGATGTCGTAGCCTTCCGCGGCCAGCGGACCCAGTTTGCGCAGGTTGTTGTCGTAGAGTTTGCCCGCGGCCTTGAATTCGCCGTTGCTGAGCATGGGCAGCCCGCAACAGTTCTGCGGCGGCACGATAACCTCATAGCCCATGTGCTCCAGCACCGCCACCGCAGCCTTACCGATGAAAGGCTCGTAGTACATGGTGGCGCAGCCATGGAAATAGACCACTTTCTTGTCGGAAATGAGCCGGTGGGGATAGTGTTTTTCCCACCAGTCCACGAAGGTTCCGGTCGTGCTCCAGCGGGGCAGCGGGGCTTCTTTGGCGATGCCGAAGAGGGCGTCGACCGCCACCCGGCTGACGGGATTGTGCAAGGCGAAGTTGGCGAGGCGGGGAGCACGACTGCCCACTTTGCCCAACAGCTCATTGCGCCCGAGCAGCCGGTTGCGCAGGGGAATGCCTTTTTCGGCCACCAGCGCGGCCCGGGCCCGGGCGTTCATTTCCATGATGTTGACGTCGTTGGGACAAACCTCGTTGCACACCCGGCACCCGGAGCAATAGTCCACCGAGAGGTCGGGCGCGGGCTGACCGGCCATGCGAAAGCGCTGGGCTTGCGGGCCCGCGTATTTGGGGCCAGGGAAGAGGTCGGTGGCTTCGGCCACGGGGCAATAGCTGACGCAGATGTTGCATTTGATGCACAGGTCGAGGCTGACCTCGGGCGGGAGCCAGGTGTCGGCGTTAAACATCGGTGTTTATCAGAGATGTGACCGCGGCCCGGGCCGTGGCGATGGCCACGCCCTCCAGGCTGCGCTCGGAGATGGGATCGGAGTCCGCGAGCAGGTTGCCCGCGGCCCACAGGTTCTCGAATGCTGGCTCGCCCGCCAGGGTCAGGGGGCGGAAGTCGGGCCCGACGCGCACGCCCCCGCGAAAGACCGGGTGTCCCTCCGGGGCAAGGAAGTCGGGCCGGAACCATTGGCTGCGCTTTTGGGGCGCGGTCAGGGGCAGATCGAAGATGGTCTCCCACACGCGGCCGCGGGGCTCGCTATGAAAACCGCCGCCCAGGATGCCGCCCGTGGCCAGCAGGAATCGCCGCGCCCGGTGGCGGACGGGCCGGGCGCTGGCCCGAGATGCAACCCAGGTCACGCGGCCAGCCTCGGCGTGAAAATCGGTCACGGTCATGCCCAAATCCAGCCGCCCATGCAGGTCGCGCTCGAAGTGCTCTCGCAGGACGGTGGTCAGCCGCAGGCCGGGAACGCTGGGCGGCAGGGTGGGAATCTCAAAAATGGGCGCACCTACGGCCTCGCTCAGGGCCGCGAGGATCTGGCCATGACGCCGCAACCCCAGGATGGCGGGCAGGCCGATGCGTTCGCCGGGCGCGGCAACGCGCTTAAGCGCGTTTGCAAGCCGACTTAAGTCGGCTGAATCCATCGCCCGGGCCAGATCGATGGTGGAGAAATCGCGCCGGTCGGTGATGAGCTCGATGGGCAGAAACTCGGCCCGGGCGCGAAAGCCCAACTTCGTCAGATTCTCGGCGATGACCGTGGGATAAAAATCGCGCAGGGCCTGAAACCCGACCACAAGATACGGCTCCGGCCGACTCATATCCCCCGCCAATTGCGCTGCGGGAGCAAGATAAACCGGCCTCGGCGCGCCCGCGGGCGAAGGCAGCAACAGATTCTCATCGGGATTGGCCGCGCCGCCATAGGGCAGCCCCAGCTTCTCCAGCAGCGTCCGGAACGCGGCCAGCGCCTCGCGCAGCCCCGCCTCGCCCGTCAGCGCGTAGGGATGCCCGGGCCGGGCCGCGGTCAGCCTCGTCAGAGCCGCAAAAGGCGACCTCACCGGCGCATCCTCGCCCGGCAGATACCCCAGCGCATCGATGGTTCCCGCGTGCCAATGCGTCGCGCCCAGGCCCGTGGCTGCGATGCGGGTGCGCAGCCCCTGGCGTCTCGCCCACACGCCCGCCAGCAGCCCGCTGAGCCCCGCGCCGATGATCAGCAAATCAGTCATGGGGCTCCTCCAGAACATCGTTGGGCGTCACATCCACGCCATAAAAATCAGACAGCGGGCTCTTCAACCCGGCGTCGGGCAGATGATCCACGTTCATAATGCTGAGATAAATCAATCGATCCAACTGCTCCTGCTTGAGCTGCTGGCCCCACACGATAGGAACCACGCCCTTCCAGCGCTCTTGCAGAAAATCGCGAAGCAGGAGGTTGGGATCATAGAGATGATCGGCCAGCGAGGAAACCGGTTCGGGCCCAGAAACCGGAGGACGCCCGCGGCCGGGATTGCCTGCGGGAGACTGCAAATCCGCCACCCGCCAATCCGACCCCTCGGTGTCGGGCGTGACGCCATGCCCCAGCTTCAGCTCATGGATGACGCCCACGGCCCGATAGGTGCAGAACCCGCCCTGGCAGGGCCCCATGCCCAGCCGCACATCCCGGCGCAAATCGTCCAGCGTCACCGTGGGATTCAGCCGGGCCGCGCTCTCCAACATGCCTCGGGTCACCAGCTCGCATTCGCAGATAAGCTGATTTTGCAAACGCCCGTCCTCCACCTCGCGCAGACGATGCCCCAGCCAATAAGGCCCATGCTCCGCGCCCGGAACAGGCGTCTCGGCTGTGATGCAAGGCCTGCGCGGGCCCAGATGCGCTGCGGCCCGATCCACCGTCTTCTCCGCCATCAAGCGAAACGTGGTGAGCTTGCCCCCGGTGATGGTGATGAACCCGGCCACGCCATCCCGCTCCTGATGATCCAGCAGCGTGAACTTGCGGCTGATGTCCCGATCATCGGTCACCGCGGATTCGCGGTAGAGCGGTCGCACGCCCGCCCAGGCCCGCAGAATGCGCGTGCGCGCGAAGCCCGGGATCAACTTCTCCCCCTCCGCCAGCATCTTGCGTATCTCCCACTCCTCGATGCGCAAATCCTCGGGATCGGCCACGGGAACGTCGGTGGTGCCGATGATGGAAACCGTATGCGCGGGAACCAGGATATCGCCATCGGAGGGCCACTTGCAGCGATTGATCACCGTATTCACCAGACGATGAGCGGTGGCGATCATCACCCCCTTGCCGGGCACGATATCCACCCGGCTGCCCACCATGCCCGCGATGCGCCCGGCCCAGGCTCCGGCCGCATTGATGACCATGGCCGCGCGGATTTCCATCTCCTCGGCCCGCACCGCGTCGAACACCCGCGCGCCCACCACCCTGACATCGCCCTCGCCGCCCGCAACCAGCAGATCAGTCACCTGGTGATAAGTGAAGATGCGGGCCCCCGCCTGCCGCGCGGCCTGCGCCGTAGCGTGAGTCAACTGAAAACCATCCACGCTGGCGTCGGGCACGCGAAACACGCGGCTGATGCGCGGATTGAGCCGCGGCTCCCGGCGCAGCGCCTGCGACACAGCCATCTCCTGGCAGGGCACGCCCGTCTCCGCGCACGCCTGCACAAATCGGTCGGGATAATCACTGTCCTCATCCTCGGGCGTCACCACGAAAAACCCGCCCGTATCCTCGATGCAATGAGCATGCGTGCGGCGCAAAATGCGATTTTCATGGATGCACTCCCGGGCGCTGACGGGATCCTTGACCACATAACGCCCGCCGCTGTGCAGCAGACCATGAAACCGCCCCGACGTGCCGTGAGCCAGGTCCCGACGCTCCACCAAAATGACGTCGAACCCGCGCAAAGCCGCATCCCACGCCACGCCAACGCCCGTCACGCCGCCGCCAATGACCAAAATCTCGGTCTCGATCGCCCTCATCTCAACCGCCCACTGCCAGCAGGCCGCCCGCTGCCCACTGAACACTGCTTACTGAACACTGAACACTGAACACAACTTACTCCTCCACCCAGTGCATACTGCGCTGCACAGCCTTCAGCCAGCCGGCGTACAGCTTCGCTCGGGTCATCGCGTCCATCTGCGGCCGCCACACCTTATCCACCTGCCAGTTGGCCCGCAGATCATCCAGACCGCCCCAGTAGCCAACGGCCAGCCCCGCGGCGTACGCTGCGCCCAGCGCGGTCGTCTCGGCCACCTGCGGCCGCACCACCGGCACATCCAGGATATCGGCCTGGAACTGCATAAGCAGCTCGTTGTGCACCATGCCGCCATCCACCTTCAGCGCCTTCAGCGCCACGCCCGAATCCCTCTCCATGGCCTCCAGCACCTCCCGGGTCTGATAAGCCGTCGCCTCCAGCGCGGCGCGAGAGATGTGATTCTTGTTGATGTAGCGGGTGAGCCCCACGATGACGCCCCGGGCGTCGGATTGCCAATAGGGCGCATACAGCCCCGAAAACGCGGGCACGATGTAGATGCCGCCGCTATCGGAAACAGAACGGGCGTAATCCTCGATGTGATGCGAAAAATCAAAAAAGCGCAGATTATCCCGCAGCCATTGCACCAGCGCCCCGGCAATGGCGATAGACCCCTCCAGCGCATACACCGCGGGCGCATCGCCAAACTTGTAGCCCAGCGTAGTCAGCAAGCCGCTCTGGCTGGGCACCATGCGCTCGCCCGTGTTCATCAGCATGAAACAACCCGTGCCATAAGTGTTCTTGGCCTCGCCCGGCTCGAAACAGGTCTGCCCCACCGTGGCCGCCTGCTGATCCCCCAGATCGCCGCAGATGGGAACGCCCCGCCAGCGGCCATAGATGTTCGGGTCGGAGGACGGACGAATCTCGGGCAGCATCGAACGAGGAACGCCCAGCGTCGTCAGCATCTCCTCATCCCAATCCAGCGTCTTCAGATTCATAAGCATGGTGCGGCTGGCGTTGGTCACATCGGTGACATGCGCGCCGCCATTGGGCCCGCCCGTCAGATTCCAGATGATCCACGTATCCATATTCCCGAACAGCGCATCGCCCCGCTGGGCCGCGGCGCGCACGCCCGGTGCGTTGTCCAAAAGCCACTTGATCTTCGGGCCAGAAAAATAAGTGGCCAGAGGCAGCCCTGTTTTGGCCCGAAAACGATCCTGCCCGCCCTGCGCGGCCAGATCGTTGCAGATTTTATCGGTGCGGGTGTCTTGCCACACGATAGCGTTGTAATAGGGCTCGCCCGTGTTGCGATCCCACACCACCGTGGTCTCCCGCTGATTGGTGACGCCAATAGCGGACAAATCCGCCGGGGCGAGACCGGCCTTCTCCAGCGCGCCCGCCATCACCTCCTGCGTTCGGGCCCATATCTCCCGCGCGTCATGCTCCACCCAGCCCGGCTGCGGATAAATCTGCTCATGTTCGAGCTGGTGCACGCTGACCACATTGCCGCTGTGATCGAAAATCATAAACCTAGTGCTGGTCGTGCCTTGATCGACCGCGCCGACGTATTGAGGCATAGCCTTGCTCCTTAATCGGGAGAGGAAATCTGTGGGCCATGTTACGCTCCCCATTTTAACATCACGGCCCCGCTCCTGCAACGCCCGCGCCCCTCATCCCCAGCAATTTCAAATGGGTGCGTCCCAAATGAGTTGGAAAGTTAAAATAATCCATTCATTAACGGGGCGCTTCGCGCCCGCGGCCAGCGCCGGGGGATGAAGTCCCCCGGCTAGAAAC
>JALWDV010000155.1 GCA_027036755.1 Anaerolineae bacterium | reverse complement strand
GGGCCAAGTCCAGCGGCCAAGGCTGCAAAACTGACGAACGCTGTCTTGAACGTTGGCTCAGCAGGCCTACAACCTTAGTAGTTACTTGACGTTTGACGTAGAAATCTCAAGCGATTTCTCACTCCCCTCACACCCTCACATCCATCCCGACACCGCAACATGACCGACATCGAGAAAATCCGACTGACGAGCCTCGCCACCTGCGCTGGGTGAGCCAGCAAGCTGGCCGCCGAGGCCCTGACGCAGGTTCTGCGTCCAATCCAGGAGATATACGCGGAAGAAACCTACGATGGCTTGTTGGTGGGCCTGGATATCGCGGACGACGCGGCTATCTACCAGGTCGCCGAAGACCTGGCCATCGTCATCACCCTGGACTTTTTCACGCCCATCGTGGATGATCCTTTCGCCTATGGCGCTATCGCCGCGGCCAACAGCCTCAGCGACCTCTACGCCATGGCCGCGCGGCCGCTGCTGGCCCTGAACGTGGCCGCCTTGCCCAAAAAATTGCCCATCGAGATCGGCGCGGAAATCATCCGCGGCGGAGCTTTCAAGGCCCGCGAAGCGGGAATCCCCATCGCGGGCGGCCACACCATCCAGGATGAAGAGCCCAAATACGGCCTGGTGGCCGTGGGCGCGGTGCATCCCGAACGCATCATTCGCAAGGGCGGCGCGCGACCGGGGGATGTGCTGCTGCTGAGCAAACGCCTGGGCGCGGGCGTCATCACCACGGGCCTGATGCGCGACACGGCCACGCCCGAGGAGATCGCCGTCGTCACCGAGGGCATGTTGGCCTTGAATCGGGCCGCCAGCGAACTGGCCCGGGCCCACAACGTCCACGCCATGACCGATGTCACCGGCTTTGGTCTGCTGGGCCACGGCTGGGAGATCGCGGAACAATCGCAGGTGGGATTCGAGCTCGACTACCGGGCGCTGCCCTGGTATCCGGGCGCGAAGCGTCTGGGCGAGGACTGGACCTATCCCGGCGGGGCCTTCGACAACAAGCTCTACTTCGGCCCCCACGTCATCTTCGATCCAAACATGGCGGAATGGGAGCAGGTGCTGTGCTTCGGGCCCGAAACCTCGGGCGGGCTGCTGATGGCCTTTGCGCCCAAGGACGCGGAGCGGGCCCTGGCCGACGCCCGGGCCCGGGGGATCGATCTGTGGCCCGTGGGCCGCGTGGTTGCGGGCGACAGCATTCGAGTGGTAGCATAAGGGCGTTCCTGTCATTCATCATCCCCCGTTTCGGAGGAACCATGAAAAAGCCACTTATCGTTCTGCTCCTTGCGGCTTTGCTTGTTTTGTCGTTGGCCGCTTGCAGCAAAAAATCCACGCCCACCACTTCGGAACCGCCCTACAGGCCGCCAACGCCGACGCAATTTACGCAATCTCTGCCTATCCAGGGAAATGAAGAGCCCTCGCCGAAACCGGGCCTGGCCAATCCCACCCAAAGCCCGCTGCCCACGCCGGTCAGCCCGTTGCCAACGCCCACCCCTTCGCCAACCAGTTAGCATCATAAAAAACGCCCGCCGGATGACCGACGGGCGTTGGTTTTCAGTGCATCAGATGCTTCAAATCCTCCGCCATCTCTTCGGCGGTGACGCCATAGGGCCAGATGAGCCTCACCGTGCCATCGGGGCCTAACACAGTGACGCTGGCGGTGTGATCCATGAGATAACCGCTGGCCCCCTCCACTTCCTTCTTCTTGTAGTAGATGCCAAAGGGTGCGGCCGCGTCGGCCACCTCCTCGGGCGTGCCGGTGAGACCGATGAAATCGGGATGGAAGTAGGTGACGTATTCCTTCAGACGTTCGGGCGTGTCGCGCTCCGGGTCCACCGAGATCATAAAGACTTGCACCTTCTTCGCATCCTTGCCCAACAGGGGCATCATGCGACCCAACTGCATCATGGTGGTGGGACAAACGTCGGGACAGAACGTGTAGCCGTAATAGAGGATCACCCACTTCCCCTCATAATCAGAAAGGTGCATACGGTTGCCGTTGTGATCGATGAGGGTGAAATCGCCGGGCGGCTCCGTGGATTCCATGGTGTTGCCATGATACTGATAGGGACGCAGCAGGGTTCCTGCAAAATAAGCGCCGACGAACAGGATGACGGCAACGGCAAGGATGCCTGCAATCCATTTCATCTTTTTCGACATGACTGTGTGCTCCTGCAGTAGAATCGGAATGAATCGGACGATGAAAGGTAACTGCTAACTTACCCCGGTCCACAAACCACAAAGGACACAAAGGCACTAAGAACACGAAGAAAAAAATGTATAAATTCCCCTTTGCGCCTTTGTGTCTTAGTGTTCTTGGTGGTTTTCGGGTGACGACCGGTGACGACCTTAGTAGTTACGACGAATCAATCTGCATAACAAAGGAAGAGATGGGCCGCGGAATAGCCCAGCTTGTTGGCTCCCTTGCTGAATGCAGCTTCGCTGGCAATGACGTTGAAATGGTTGAGAATGCGATCGGCGTCGGCCACATAGATGCGACCATTGTAGATGCCGCGCACAATCCCCCAGCCATCGACCATGATGATGGTGGGGATGAATTCGAAGTCGCCCGGGCCCCGCTCTTTGTAATAGACCTGAAATCCGGTGCCGACCACCCGCCGAATCTGCTGCGGATCATCGCTGGTGAGAAAATGCCAGGCGCTGGTGTCCGCGCCGATATCCTCGGCGTAGGCCTTGAGGACTTCGGGCGTGTCGTGTTCGGGATCGAAGGTGATGGTGACGAACTCGACGGGCGTGCCATAAGTCTCCACCTCGCCGATGCGATCCTGCACTTCCTTCATAATCGTGTCGAATTGCCTGCATTCGGGCGGCTGACAGCGGGTGTAGGTGAAATTGTAAAGCGTGATCTTGCCCCGAAACTGCTCGTTGTTCATGGTCTCGCCATCTTGATTGGTGAGAATGAAGCCAGGAGCCAGACGCACGCGCGGCAGCACCTTGATGGGCTTGTAAATGACAAACGCGGCCGTCAGCGCCAGCAGCAGACCGAATGCGGCGTAAACAACGTACAGCAGTCTAAGGCCCCCGAAATTCGGCAGGAGCTGCCGTTCTTCGATTTCATCGATGTCGGGCGCTTCTGTCGTTTCGTCTGTCTGGGGGATGTTTTCTGCATCACTCATAAGCCTGCTCTTGACCGGACGATTTCTCCCCGATCACGGAAAAAGGTGAGATGTTATGATACACTGATTGACAAAATTGAACAAGTATTACCACGATTATCGGGCGTCGATGAAAAATTCACGAATGAAATCTTTCTCCAACGCCAGCGTTTCCTTCTCTGAATCTCCCATGGGCGAGGTGACTTTGAAAAGCGTCACGCCCTTGCTCTGATCTCTCAGATAATCGGAATAGAGGAAGAAATAGAGAACGATGTGCGTCCAGGCGTCTTTCTCCGCCCCCACCTTCATGGCGTAAATCGATCCTTTTTGCAGGGGGATTTCCTCGGACGTGACTCGGGTGCGCCAGCCCGCCGCGTCGTAGCATATCTGCGGTGGGTGGAAGGATTTGGCCTGGCGGCTGCCGATAAGGCTCAGCCAGATGATCTTGCCGTCGGCCCGACGATAGCGCCGATACACATACTCCTCGGGCTCCAGCAAAATCTGCACCTCCACGTTGGTTTGGGGAACATCCTCGCCCCGCCATTCGCCAATCTGCAGGGGGATGTCATGGAGTTGGGGGCCCAGACTGAAGTCGTATCGGGCCCGCACCAACCGCTCTCGCTGAGTCTTGCGCCAGCGATCGATATCCGTAACAAAGCTGTAGCTTGCGTCCCGTCCCAGCGCCTTGCTCAGAAAAACATCGCGGCCATAGAGCCCGAACATGGTCAGGATGCCCGCGGCCAGAATGGCGATGATGATCAAAGATCGCTTCGTATCTTGCTGCATCCCAGGAGTTTGGCGAAAAGAATGAGAAGGGCGAAGGAGACTCCGAAAAACACGAAGCCGGAATAGTCGTGATAAAAGGTGAAACCAGCTTCGGCGCCCCAGCGATTGGCCACCCACAGCAGCGAGCTCACCCGCATGATGTTGCCCAGCACCGCGATGGGAACGACCGCCAGGAAAAGCAGCAACTTGCGAACCCAGCTCCCCTCCACGATGTGGGCGTAGACCGCGGCCAACGCAAACAGGGTGATGATGGAGCGCACGCCCGAGCATTGCGCGCCCACCACGAGATTGGCGTTGGGCAGGGTGACGGCTGCGCCCTGCACGGTGACGTTCAGGCCTGCGCTCTGCATGATGCGGGTGGCGATCTGCCCTGTGAGCAGGCTTAGGGGCAGACTGCTGGCCTCCACGAAGGGGAATGGGATCATGAAGATGAGGAAGGCCAGGGGGAAGGCCATCTTCTTCACCCCCGACCAGCCCCAATACGTCCAGATGACGCCCGCCAGCAGCAAGATCATGCCCAGAGCCGCGATGTAAAAGGCCCGCTGATAAAGTGCGACCAGATACAGCAGCGTTCCCAGCCCCACCGCCAGCAGGCCGCGGTCATCGGGCCTGCGCTCCAGCCCCGGGAGGATGCGCCAGGCGAAAAAGGCGGAGACCAGCGGGGCCAGCGCGCCGTGACTGTAATAATCGTTGCTCCACCACTCGCCCGCCAGCCAGCGCCCCAGGGGAGCGAGCAAAATGGCCGCCAGCGCAGCCATCAGCCCGATGAGCAGCCAATTCAGGCGAGAGGATCGGATTTGTTCCATAAAAACGATAAAAACCTGGGTAACTGCTAAAGTCATTTGGGTGCGTCCCAAATGAGTTGGAAAGTTAAAATAATCCATTCATTAACGGGGCGCTTCGCGCCCGCCGCCAACGCCGGGGGATGAAGTCCCCCGGCTAGAAACAGCGCCCCTGCGGGGCTAGC
>JALWDV010000154.1 GCA_027036755.1 Anaerolineae bacterium | reverse complement strand
GGGGATAAAGTCCCCCGGCTAGAAACAGCGCCCCTGCGGGGCTAGCCGGATTTATCCGGCGCTGTTTTGTAGCCCGGCGACTTCATCGCCGGGCGGACGTGGCAAACGCTTCCAACCGAAATTGGACGCACCCGATCGATTTTCAAAGTGGCAGCAAGGAGGCTTGGGGGCGACTGCTGCGGCGTCACGCGAGTTGGGCGGCGCGGGAGACGCGGCGGGTCCAGGCGTCGGAGCCGTACTTCTCAGCCTCGATCTCCTGCGCCAGGGCCAGCTCCTCGGGCGTGAGCGACTGCTCGTCGAAATCGACCTCCAGCACGCTGTTCAGACCATCGAGCAGCACGGCGGCCGCCTCCCAGAACGAGGCCCGACGGCCCAGAGTCGCCTCCAGCGTCGTGGCCCGCTCGGCCAGATGCGCCCGAAACGCGCGACGTTGGCTCTCATCCTCGAAGGCCATCACCGCCACCAGCCGGGTGATGTCTCCGTGCAAAGGCAGCGAGCCATGTTGCAGCACATAGCCGCCCGCCCGGCGCTGGGCCGAGCCGATGAGCTTCTGGTTTCCCACGCTGATCTCGTAGGCGCTGGGAACTTCGAAACAGGCTGCGCTTACATCCTGGCCTGCTCGTTTATCTGCAGGCGCTTTCTCGGCGGGGACGCCCAGGCGGCGCAACCCCGTCAGCAGACCGTGGCTGATACGGTTGTATACATCCAGCACCGCGCCTTGCAGCCGCGGCTCATCGGCCGGGCCCGCGATGCTGTACGTCAGCTCGTCGATGTGCAGGATGGCGCGGCCGCCGGTGGGGCGGCGCACGATTCCCCAGCCCCGCTCTTGCAGCCGGGCCAGATCGATATCCTCCACCGGCTGATGGCGGCCCAGGGAGACCGCAGCCGGCCGCCATTGATAAAATCGGAGGGTGGGAGGAACGTCGCCGCGGGCGCTGAGAGTGGCGATGGCTTCATCCACGGCCATATTCCAGGACCCGGACGCGGGATCGGTGATGATGAGACGCCAGGTTGTCATAAAGGTGATGATGGTGGGGGATAGTCGAAAAGAGACGATTTGCTCGCCCGCGGGCGGCGAACTCTGGCATTATAGCCGCAACCGGGGCATTTCCCCAATCTCGTTCGGCTTTGCGTCGTCTGTTTTCGTCAGCCTCCCTCTTCCTGTTCCAATCGCCAATACAGGGTCTCGATGGCCTCCCACAGGGCCTCGCGCAGGGGCTCGATCTGCGCCATGCGGGGCGGCTGCGTTGGCGACTCCTCATCCTGTCTGCCGATGTACATGGCCCGGCTGACTTCGATCATGGCCCAGGGCTGTTGGCTTTCCAACCCGTGCGCCTTCATATCCCAGCCGCCGCGGTAGGGGGCGTTGAGCGCAACCGGGCCCGGATCTGCGGCCTCGCACAGCGCAGGCAGCCGGGCGAACCTCCGGCTCACTTCTTCGCCCAGAAGACGCAGCGCCGGAGCGGGCATGGTGACGCCGGGCATGCCGTTGGGCTCGCCCGCAGAATCGCCCAGGTTGGAAACGCAAGCTCGCGGGCGGATTTTTTGCAGCGGGTCGTACTTTTTGGGCCCGCGGGCGGCCATGCTGTGGGCATCGATCACCAGCTTGATCTCGGGGTCGGCGGCGATGGCGGCCAGTTGCTCGTGCCACGGCAGCCAGTAGCGCTGCACGATTTCCTGCTCTTCGATGAGATGGGGGCGCCGCCCCGGCTTGAACACGGCCTGCCCGTAGCTGGTCACATCCTTGATCACGCCGTCGCCGATGCGTTTGAGCATGGCTGGATCATCGGGTCGGTTGACGTCGATGAGGGCGCGGGCGTAGGGAAATCGCAACCAGTGCGTCACCCGATCTCGAAAATCGAAGATGAGATCGGTGTAGACGTCGGCTTCGTTGAATATCTGATTTTCGTCAATCGCCAGCCGCCCCTGGAATTCGGGCGGGATATCCAGCGAGGCGTGGGGGAGAATGATGGCGATGGGGAGTTTGGTTGTCATAAAGGATGGAGGGGCGTGTTTTCGTCTCACGCAAAGACGCCAAGCAATAGCGGATTGGATGCGCCGCTAATAACGCGGATGGGATGGATGGGCGCGGATAAAATCGGAAAAATCCGGGGTTCTTTTGGATTTCAGGGGGTGAGATGCCGGGCGGATTGCGAATTCGCCCTGAGAGCTCTCTGCATCCAGCCGGATTCGATGAATGTTCATAAATTAAATCGGTCATAGTGGCGTTTGCCACGTCCGCCCGGCGATGAAGTCGCCGGGCTACGAAACAGCGCCGGATAAATCCGGCTAAGCCCCGCAGAGGCGCTGTTTCTAGCCGGGGGACTTTATCCCCCGGCGTTGGCGGCGGGCGCGAAGCGCCCCGGGCCTATGACTGGATTATTTTGTCAATGTTCATCAGTCGGTGGGGGCAAAAAGGGAACCAATTTTTAGACGGTTACTAAGGCAGGCCCGCGGAGACACCGTTTTGCGGCTTTGGCCACTGTACCTGGCCCCCACCCCAGCCCTCCCCCGCCAGTCGCTTCGCTCCTTTGCGGGAGAGGGAGCCGCTGGCGTGCAAAATTGTATGGCAGACCAGCAGCTCCTCCCCCTGTGAGGCGACATCCGGACGGGGGGAGGTCGGGTGGGGGGCAGTGGTCTGCGAGAATCTGCGGACATCAGATGTGTCTGCGTTCCATTTCCAGGTGTCATCCGCGGCGAATTGAATTTTCATCTGCTCATCACGCCAGTTCGATGGCCATGGCCACGGCCTCGCCGCCGCCCAGGCACAGGGCCGTGACGCCGCGCTGGCCGCCGCGGGCCCGCAGCGCGTAGATGAGGGTGGTGAGCACCCGAGCGCCGCTGGCTCCCAGGGGATGCCCCAGGGCGATGGCGCCGCCGTTGACGTTGACTTTGGCCGGGTCCAGGCCCAGCTCGATGATGTTTTGCAGGGATTGGGCCGCGAAAGCCTCGTTCAGCTCGAACAGATCCACATCCCCCAGGCTCCAGCCGATTTTGCTCAGCAGGCGGCGGATGGCGAAGGGCGGCGCGGTGAAGACCTCCAGCGGCGGCACCGCGGCGTAGGTGTAGCCGATGATGCGGGCCAGAGGCTGTAAGCCGCGCTCTTTCGCGTAATCCGGGTGGGCCACGACCACCGCGGCCGCGCCGTCGGAGATGGGCGGCGCGTTGCCCGCGGTCACCGTGCCCCCTTCCTCGAAGGCCGGACGCAGGCGGGCCAGGGCTTCCAGACTGGTGTCCGGGCGGATGGGCTCGTCCTTATCCACCACGATTTCCTTGCGCTTTTGGCGCACGGTGATGGGCGCTATCTCATCCTTGAATGCGCCCTCCTCGGTGGCCCGGGCCGCGCGCATGTGACTTTGGTAGGCGAATTGATCCTGCATCTCCCGGGTGATGTTGAAGGTGCGGGCGATCCATTCCGCCTCGTTGCCCATGTGGATGCCGTGGAAGGGATCGATGAGCCCGTCGTGCACGGTGGCGTCCAGCAGTTCGCCATTGCCCAGCCGATAGCCGAAGCGGGCCTTGGACAGCATGTAGGGGCCCATGCTCATGTTTTCCATGCCGCCGGCGATGTAAAGCTGGCCGTCGCCGGCGCGGATGGCGCTGGCCGCGAACATGACCGCGCGCAGGCCCGATCCGCACACCTTGTTCAGGGTGACCGCGCCCACGGTCTCGGGTGCGCCGCCGTGGATGGCCGCCTGCCGGGCGGGAGCCTGCCCCGCGCCTGCCGGGATCACCTGTCCCATGAAAACCTCTTCGACTTCTGCCGGGTCGATGCCCGACCGCTGGATGACGGCCCGGATGACGTGGGCGCCCAGCCGGGGCGCGGGCGTGCTGCTGAGCGCGCCGCCCAGACGTCCGCCGGGCGTGCGGGCGGCTGCCAGGATGAGGGGATGGATCGGGGTGGTCATCTCGCTGCTCCTCGTTGAGTGGTGAGAGTTATTCGATGGTGGTCTTGATCAACGCCGGGGGCTGCACCGGCTCGTCGCTCCAGGCGTAGGCGGTCAGCAGCTCGTCGGCTGCGGTTTGGGCTTCGGCCTGGGTGCGGGCGTGGATTTCGCACAGGACATCGCCCGCGGCCACTTTGTCGCCGATCTTGGCGTGCAGCACGACGCCCACGCGGGGGTCGATGGGATCGCCTTTTTTCTCGCGGCCGCCGCCCAGTTTCACCGTGACCTCACCGAAGGTGCGGGCCCGAACTTCTTGCAAATAGCCCGCCCGGGGCGATGTCAGGGGCAGGATGACGGGTGCGGATGGCAGAACGCCGTCTGGATCATCCACGACGCGGCCATCTCCCCCCTGAGCCGTGACGAAGGCCCGGAATTTCTCCAGAGCCCGGCCGCTGTGCAGGGCCTCTTCCACCCGGGCGCGGCCTTCTTCGGCGTTGGCGACTTTGCCGCATAGATGCAGCAGATGCGCGGATTCGGTGAGGATGAGTTCGGTGAAATCGGCCGGACCCTGGCCCTTGAGGGTGGCGATGGCCTCTTTCACCTCCAGGCTGTTGCCCACGGTCAGGCCCAGGGGCTGGTTCATGTCGGTGACCCGGGCCGCGACTTTGCGTCCGGCCAGGCCGCCGATGGAGACCATGAGCCGGGCCAGCTCGATGGCCTCGTCCAGGGTCTGCATGAACGCGCCGTTGCCCACCTTGACATCCAGCAGGATGATGTCGGCGCCCGCGGCCAGTTTTTTGGACATGATGGAGGAGGCGATGAGGGCCATGCTGGGCACGGTCGCGGTCACATCCCGCAAAGCGTAGAGTTTTTTGTCTGCGGGAGCCAGGTCTGCGGTCTGGCCCGCCACCACGATGCCGATCTCGGCCAGTTGCCTGCGAAATTCGGCGTCGCTGAGTTCGGCCCGCCAGCCGGGGATGGATTC
>JALWDV010000153.1 GCA_027036755.1 Anaerolineae bacterium | reverse complement strand
GCCAAAGACAAATTGACTCGGTTCTATCTTGTGTTGGTGATATTTACATCTGTGTTGGTGGACATAAGTTAGTGCAAAGCAGGCCTATGCCTCCCTCATTCCCACAATTTCCTACTCCAACGCCCGCAGGCAATAGGAGTAGGAACCGTGGAGGATTTAGACTTCCAAGGCGTCCAGATAAGAGATATTTTCATGTGGGAAACCAGCGACGGCCAGGGGGCTGAGGCCGGGATGACGGTATTTTCGTTTGCGTTCATACCTCTCTTGGGCGGGCGTGAAGTTGCGATAGACCGCCCAGAGCAACACGGCCCGCTCCAGTCGTTGCTCTGAGCCATGATTGCGACCGTGGCTGAGACGTAAGCGGAAATCACGCCAGCGCCATTCGGGCGTCACCCGCTGCAGGCCCTGGTAGTAATCGAGGGTGTGGATCAAGATATTGTCAAGATGCAGGTTCAAGAAGTGTGCGAGGTCAGCGCCAAAGGGATGGCGGCGCAATGCTTCCAGGGCCATCTCCGCCTGGGCATAGCCGGTGGCGTCCATGACTTGGCGGACCAGGCTG
Organism: Anaerolineae bacterium; assembly: GCA_027036755.1. Classification (GTDB taxonomy): domain Bacteria; phylum Chloroflexota; class Anaerolineae; order J102; family J102; genus M2005. The sequence goes on along the minus strand of JALWDV010000153.1, from coordinate 1,022 downwards.
CCTAATTTTCGGCGGGTCTCTTTACGTTTGAGCCTGGCCGCCTTTTTATCGAGACCAGCGCTGGCTTGTCTGGCCGCCTCAGCCAGAGGCTTTCTGAGATTGCGCCACAAATGCCAGACGCACCGCTGGTGATGCACCCAGTACAGGGTGCGCTTCATATAGGAAACCAACCCCTGCGCCCCATCACTGGTGACGCCTCGCAACTGTTCCAGATTCAGACCCGCTTGTTCCGCTCGGGCAAAGAGTTGACGGAAGAATTGAGCGCTCTCCTCCCCCTTGGCAATAACGGGAGGGAAGACAATGCCGGTTACGCTATCCGTGAGCATCAGAACCACCCGCTTGCCACCCCCTCGTAATTTGGCCCACAAGCCATCTACCCCCGCATTTTGGGTGTCAGCGATCCCTTCCAACTGTCCACTCACGCTTTCCTGCGCCTTGACGCCTGCCTTGTCCACCCAGCGGTGCACCGTGCTGGCTGACAAATGACAGCGCTCCGATGCTGGCGGAGGAGTCGCCAGGGGCCGCCAGAGTAGATAGCGTTCTTGTTTTCCCAGCCAGGAGCGCAGGAATTCAGCCGTGCGTCGGAATGATGTTCCCCCATGCTGCCAATGGTCAATAGCGCTGCGATGCACCTCCCGCGCATACCAACTCCCTCGTTTCAATAGCGGCGACCTTTCTGAATACGTCACCCCGCACGCTTTGCACTTGTGCCGTTGCACCTTCACCGCCCTTCTCCCATTCAAAAACCAGGAATTTCTTGTATACGTCCCCCAACGATTCGTCTCCATGCTCCCGCATTGGGGACATTTTCGCCAATCCCACAGGGTGCGATTAGCAAGCTCTTGCAGCGATTGGATAAATTTCTTGCCTCGTTCTATAATGTTCATGAGCTCTTCGGCCTTTTTGTGTGGTTTTTGCATCTATACAATGGCCGTTGAGTTCTTTTTGTCAAATTCATCTTCTGCCATCATTCACCAACACACTTTAGAACCGAAACTGGGAAGATGCTCCGGCAAATGAGG
>JALWDV010000152.1 GCA_027036755.1 Anaerolineae bacterium | reverse complement strand
CCCAGTAGATGAGGGCGATAAAGGCGAAGACCTCCAACTGACGACCGATGTAATTGGGGTTGGCCAGGATGCCGCGGGCGATGCCCAACAGATCGAGCAGGCCAACCAGCGCCACCAGCGAGGTGTCCTTGAACAGGCCGATGAACTGGCCCACTAGCACGGGGATCACGGCCCGCAGGGCCTGGGGCAGAATGATGAACACCATCTTCTGAAAACCGGAAAGCCCCAGTGCGTCGGCGGCTTCATACTGGCCTTTCGGGATAGATTGTAACCCACCACGCACATTCTCCGCCATATACGCGGCCGCAAACATGATGATGGCCACAGTGGCGCGAATTACACGATCGATGGTGATGCCAGCGGGCAGGAAGAAAGGCAACATCAACTGGCCCATGAAAAGCAGGGTGATCAACGGCACGCCGCGGATGATCTCGATATAGAGCACGCTGATGGTTTTTAGCGCCGGCAGCCTCGACTGCCTACCCAGGGCCAGCAACACCCCGAAGGGGAAGGAGAAGACGATGCCGAAGATGGCCAGCAGCAGCGAAAGCAGCAAGCCGCCCCACAGATTAGTGGGCACCAGTTTCATAAAACCTTCCTGGCCGAATCCTCTCACCACGAGGATGACCAGCGGCATGTACAGCAAGATGAGGATGTAGGTGGGCCGGGCCAGCTTCTTGGGGTAACGCTTGCCCAGGAAATAGCCGACGATGGCCAGTGCATCGACAAGCAGCAGATGCGGCCAGGATTGCCGTTCCAAAGAGCGCAGCCACACGGCCAGGATCACCGGAATGATCAGCAGCACCCAGCCGACAGCTTCGGCTCGCTTGAGAAAGATGCCCCAGGCCAGGCCAATCAGCAGGCCCAACAGGAACAGCAGGAACCACAGACGCCAATCCTCCGAGCCAGGATACTGGCCTTTCATATACAACTGCAGGTTATCGGTGACCGCAGCCCATTGGGCGGTGTTGATAATCCAGTTGCCGATGGCGTAGATCAGCCACAGCAAAAAAGCGCCGGCCACGATGGTGAGGATCGTGTCGCCAATGGATCCAAACAGATTCTTCTTCATCCACCCCAGAATGCCGATGCGTTCAGTGGGGGGAGGCAGGATATCTTTGGTAGGAGTTAGTGTTGTCATGGCTAGCGCTCCACCAAACGAGTGTGTTTATTGTACCAGTTCATAAACAGCGACGTCAGCAGGCTGAAGGTGAGATACACGCCCATGGTGATGAGAATGACCTCCACCGCCCGGCCAGCCTGGTTGATGATGGTGCTGCCCACGGCGAACAGATCGGGATAGCCCACCGCGATGGCCAGCGAAGAGTTCTTGGTCAGATTCAGATACTGGCTGGTCAGCGGCGGGATAATCACCCGCATGGCCTGGGGGAAGATGACCAGACGCATGGTCTGGAATCCGCTCAGCCCCACGGCCGTGGCGGCCTCGCGCTGCCCCTTTGAGACCGATTGAATGCCAGCGCGCACCACTTCGGCGATGAACGCCGAGGTGTAAATGACCAGGCCGGTGAAGATGGCCATAAACTCGGGCGTTAGCGATTTCCCGCCTTTGAAATTGCGTCCCTGCAAGGATGGAAAATCGAGGTGCATGGGCGGGCCTGCGATGAATTGGGCGATGAACCAGGTGACGGCCGCCAGGACGGCGAAGACGACGAAACCCCACAGCCAATACAGCGGCATGCGCCCCGTTCTCTTGCCTTCTCTGAATTTGATTGCTGCAACGATGAACCCGATGATGAAGGAGCCCAATAAGAGCCATTTGTAAACGCCCCATCCGTCTGCGGGCTGCGGCCACACAACATAGATGCCGCGATTGGTGAGAAACGCCCAACCCCAAGCCGAAAGGGCGTTTTGCACTCTGGGGAGTTTGTGGAAAACCGACGTGCTCAGGAAGATGAGGAAAACGAGCAGAGGAATGTTGCGTAGCGCTTCGACATAGATGGCCGCCAGCTTATTGACCAACCAATTCTTGGATAGCCGGGCGATGCCAATGATAATGCCGAAAAGGGTGGCGAAAACAATGCCCAGGAACGAGACCTTGATGGTGTTCAACAAGCCCACCAACAGCGCCTGAGCGTAGGTGCTGTTGCGGCTGTATTCGATCATCGATTCGCCGATGTCGAACTGAGCGGTCAGACCAAGGAATTTGAAGCTCATGGGGATGCCAAGAGCCTCGAGTCCGGTCAGGAGGTTATGGATGAGCCACCAACCGATTGCTATCAGCACTACGACCACAATCACCTGCGCGATGATCTGGAGATAGCGTTCATCTCTCCAGAAAGGCACTGCGCCATGATCAGACTCTTTGAATGTCATAGGTCATACCTGTTTTGTGGCGTTGTGGAAATGGAAAGAAGAAATCATTCGATCAGGATGCTCTTATGTCCTATTTTGTTGTCTGAGACCAATGAGGTCAATCCACTTCAGCACCCCTGATACCATGCAAGCGCAATTGGCCTGCGAAAAAATAAAGACAGAAGGGAAGAGCCCAACGCCCTTCCCTTCCTGGTGTTGCAAGTAATCGGTTTAGCGGAACGGAGGCGAGTACAGCAGACCGCCATCTTTCCACGAGGAGTTCATGCCGCGAGGCAGGTTGAAGACGGTGTCGGGGCCCAGGTTGCGATTGTATATCTCGGCGTAGTTGCCAACCTGCTTGATGACGTTGTAGGCCCAGGCGTTGTCCAGACCCAGCTTGGCGCCCATGTCACCTTCGGTGCCCAACAGCTTGCGGATGTTGGGATCATCGGCGTTCTTCATCTCATCCACATTCTGGGAGGTCACGCCAGACTCTTCTGCCTGGAAGGTGGCGAAGACCATCCACTTGACGATGTCGAACCACTGATCGTCGCCATGGCGCACCACGGGGCCCAGAGGCTCTTTCGACAGGGTCTCGTCCAGGATCATGTGCTCTTCGGGATTCGGGAACATGGACTGGCGGGCGACCAGACCAGATTTATCGGTGGTGTAGGCGTCGCAGCGGCCATCCAGGTAAGCGCCGGTGGTCTCATCAGCCGTCTCGAACACGACCGGGGTGTAGTTGATGCCGCGAGAGGCCATCTGGTCGGCCAGGTTCAGCTCGGTGGTGGTGCCGGAGCTGACGCAGATGGAGGCGCCTTCCAGGTCCGCCAAAGTTTTGATGCCGCTATCCTTGCGCACCATGATGCCCTGACCATCGTAGAAGGTGGTGGGGGCGAAGTTGGCGCCCAGCTCGGTGTCGCGAGTCAGGGTCCAGGTGGTGTTACGGATGAGGACATCGATCTCGCCAGCCTGCAGGGCGGTGAAGCGCTGCTTGGCGTTCAGCGGGCGATATTCCACCTTGTCGGTGCTGCCGAAGACGGCTGCGGACAGAGCCTTGCAGTAGTCGATATCAAAGCCGGCGAAGCTGCCATCGGGCTGCAAGAAGCCGAAGCCGGGAACGGCCTGGTTGACGCCGCAGATGATCTTGCCGCGGGCTTTGACGGTAGCCAGGGTGCCCTCGCCTTCCTGCTCGGCGGGTTTTTCTGTGGGTTGGGCGGCAGTTTGCTCAGAAGTGGCAGTCGGGGCAGTGGTTGCGGCTGCCGCTTCGGTGGGCGCGGCTGTTTCCTTGGCTCCGCCACAGGCCGCCAACGCCAATGCAGCAAGAAGCACAACCAGAAGCACAACGAGAAGTTTACGGGACATTACGTTTTCCTCCTTTTTGAGAAAAATGAAAAAAGGGGTTGAGAAGTATGGTTTTGCAATTAGACCGCACCGTCCAAACGGACAATGCAATCTAATGAATACCCAGGAGTGAGGGGAAAGCGTGAGGTTGAAGACCGAGACTGAAAGTGGGGATTACATCGTTGTAATCGATTCAGCGTGCTTGGAATCTGAACGTGAATAACCTGGCGAGAAAGTCTATAACGCCGAAGAAAAATCAAGGAGGATCGGCATTTCGGGCCGTCTTACATTATGAATCTTCCGTGAATGCACTATAGCATAAAAACTTACCATGATGCTGGAAATCTGTCAAGTGAACCGATGACGGAATTGAGGGGCATCAAAGAGCTGTCAAAACGCCCGAGTGACGCTGGCGAGATTTTCGCTTGCGCCTTAGCCATGGTCGCAATCATGGCCCAGGGCAACGACTGAAGCAGGGCGTGTCGCCCTGGGCAGTCTGCGGAATTTCAGTAATTCACGATTTCCGCTGGCCCGCCGATTAAAATCAGGGCTGGGGGCGGCCCCCACCTTTTGTTCCTCCCCCGCTCCGAGACAGGCGGGGGAGGAGATAAGGAAGGGCGCTTAGATTGGCCGCCTGTCTGCCTGCACAGACAGGCCCGAAGGAGCGGAAAATGTCCCCGCAGCGGGACATGCGGCGGAACGCCTTTAGACCTGAATTCATTCGGCGTGCGCTTGCGGACGAAATCGTGATCTGCGGAATTTGCGCACCTTCTCCACCTTCCTTTATAATAAAATGCTGAGCGTTCCGAATAGAGGCGTATCGCGCCGACGTAGCTCAATTGGCAGAGCAGCGGTTTTGTAAACCGCCGGTTATGGGTTCGAGTCCCTTCGTCGGCTCCTCGGTCGCATTTTTACCATCCGAAGTTTGCAAAAAACGTTTCTGTTTGGTAGAATGTCTCTGTTCCCCTTGGGTCGGTGTCCCGAGCGGCAAAGGGGGCGGGCTGTAAACCCGCTGGCGGTAGCCTTCGCAGGTTCGAGTCCTGCCCGGCCCACTTCGAGCCCACATAGCTCAGTCGGTAGAGCACATTCTTGGTAAGAATGAGGTCATCGGTTCAAGTCCGATTGTGGGCTCCTCAATTTACCGTTTTCAACCATGGCCGTCTCCATTTGGGGACGGCCAAAAAATGCAACCAAGAATCACCGGACAGATAACGTCCAAGCAGGAGGCAAAAC
>JALWDV010000151.1 GCA_027036755.1 Anaerolineae bacterium | reverse complement strand
CGCTCTACACCGACCATTCACCGGAGTCAGCTCAGGTGACCAGTCTTTGGAAGCCATCGATTTATATTATAAAATACATAAAATACACAAAGTAACGAAATAATACGTGCTCTTAATTTCGTTTGCTTAAAACGCTTCGCGATTTAAGGTAGGGCTACATCTGTACATCTGGTAGATAAGGGAGGTTGTACTGTACTATAAGGAAGCTATGCAAGAGCTACCCCCGCCATCAGGACACTCAGTATTACAAAAGTGTCACTGTTAAGGAGTATCAAGTATTTCAGTTGGCAATTAGAACTGTCGTCTGCATTAAACATGCGGCTTGTTGTACGGATTGAGAAACACATACTAACTGGATGATATGCCAATATTAGTGACACTCACTCACTCACTCACTCACTCACTCACTCACTCACTCACTCACTCACTCACTCACTCACTCACTCACTCACTCACTCACTCACTCACTCACTCACTCACTCACTCACTCACCCACTCTGGCTGGCGCGCTCGCTCGCTTACACACGCGCGCACACACATATATATGTATGTATATGTGTGTGTATATATATATATATATATATATATATGCTGAGCGAGTCAGAGAGATAAACAAACATTTAAATGAGAGCAACATAGGCGGCAGTATACTTTGACGTTTACACATTGTTAAATAAACACCTGGTCTGGATACTAAGAGAATGGATGTAAGCGATAATACCAGCCACATGATTTCATCCGGATTGAATAATTTAATTTATTCTCAACATCAGTGCACCGATGGTGACAGTTTGTGGCGTTACGTTCGAATACTTTATGACGCCGAAAATGAGTAGAATGTAAATTATTTACTGAAAGCCATTACGACGCCGAAGGAAGATTGCGGAATGGCAGAATCGCCCGATTGGTTGAGGCATAAACCACGCTAAAGACCAAAGTGGTTTGTTGACTTTTATCGGCTAAGACGCGGGAGATTATTACGTTTGGAACCAGAGAGCAGACACCGTAAAATATTTACATTCTGTACTCGGATCGGAATCTCAGTTCTGCGCCTCTGATGGAATACGACAAACGGAACCAGGGCACGCCAAACGCAGATTAATAAAAACATTACAATCAATAACGGACCAAAGACAACAGACATCCATAACAAAGGGCAACCAGTCACACATAATGGATCCGGACGAACAAGTCCAAGTTTAGGGAGCAATGCGAATATTAGGATGTTATGAATAATAAATATTCTCTGCAATTAAATTATTACACACCAATCTCGTAAACTGCTTTAATCATATGACTTAATGTGTTTATTAATTACTGGTAATCTGTAGCTATTTATAATAACTGGTTCAATTATTAGCTGAGCGAGATCAGTTATACGCGATGTATATGTAACATTATCGTTGTTTGTGGACAGAATATGAAACTAGTATAATTAAACTAACACATCTTGTTATTGTATAGTGTCAATTCTGATTAATAAGTGATATACTATGCATGTATTACCATAATGCTAACAGATGTATCGGTGAATAGGAAGGCCTACTTTCATATATATATATATATATATATATATGTATGTGTG
>JALWDV010000150.1 GCA_027036755.1 Anaerolineae bacterium | reverse complement strand
GGCTGGAAGAGGGGGAGCGTGAGGCGTGGGCGGAGAAAGCCCAGGGATATATCGAGAAACGCCCCCACGAGATCGTCTTTGGCATTAGCAAAGGGGAGGTCGAGGCGCACTTTCAGCGACTGGGGTCGCTGCTTGTCGCATTGCGAGAGGCGTTGGTTTCGGAGAGTGAGGCGTATGCGCTGGTGATGCGAGTGCTGAGGGAGCAATATCAAGAAGAAGACGGAGAATTACGATTGCGGCCTGCGGAGGAGATTTCGGCGGACGGCATGGTTCAGATCGTCCTTCCATCAGCTTTACAATTTCAATAGGGTCAACGCCTGGCAAAGCACGCCAAACGTAAAGCGTCAAACGTCAAAACGTGGCGAAACAGGCTCTTTTTGACGTTTGACGTATGACGTTTGACGGAGAAATTGTAAACATAGTTCTGAATGAGAATGAACCATGCCCAATTTTGAAACTTTTTTCAAAAAGGGGTTGTCAAATTGTCATTTTTCTGCTACAATATGTTAAGTTTTGCGCTTGTTCTCACCCGCAGTTTCACATGAAACATTTCGCCCAACAACTGCAAACAGCAAAACGGCCACCCTCCAATATCCACTGAGGTTCTATTGACACAGCAAACGCATCAGCCCAAGATCATCAGCTACGAAGGGAGCTCATACAAAACAGACTTTTGGGAAGGGCAGGGAAGAGAATTCGAAGACATGACCGAGCGCAGAGCGCTTCAGCGCTTGCTCCCCCCGTCGGGAGGAACGATCATAGAAATAGGAGCAGGGTTCGGAAGGCTCGCCGACATGTACAGCCATTACGAGCAAGTCATCCTTCTCGACTACTCCCTATCTCTTCTTTCCGAGGCGAAAAAAGTCTTCGGAGGAAACCCCAAATACAAATTCATCGCAGCGAACGTCTACAACCTCCCTTTTGCAGACAACCTGGCGGACGTGGTCGTAATGATACGCGTTGCGCATCATCTGGAGTCTGTAAAACTGGCGCTAGCGGAAATCCAGCGCGTGTTGCAGGGGGGGCAAACCTTTATCCTTGAATTTGCAAACAAGCGAAATGCCAAGGCCATCGCCCGCTACTTGCTCAAGAAACAGGCCTGGAGCCCGTTTGAAAAAGCCCCTTACGAGTTCGTCCCCCTCAACTACGACTTCCATCCCAAATGGATGAAGCAAACCATCCGGGGGGCGGGTTTTCGCACGGAGGAGGAGCTGGCCATCTCCAACTTCCGTCTTTCGGCGATAAAACGAAGAGTGTCGCCACAAACGCTGGCCAAGATCGACAACGCCATCGCCGGACCCGGCGCAGCGCTCAAACTCAGCCCCAGCGTTATCACAAAGAACATCGCAATCAAGCAGCGTTCGCCATCCGAAGGATTCTTCCAATGCCCCAAATGCGGCGCAAGAGAGTTACAACACACTGAAGCCACAATCATCTGCCCCAACTGCAGCTCACAATGGCCGATCATAGACGGGATTTACGACTTTCGTCATCCTCGCCCCAAAGAATCGTAAGATTGCGATTGTAACTACTAAGGTCGTCACCCGAAAACCACTAAGAACACTAAGACACAAAGGCACAAAGGGAAATTTATACATTTTTTCTTCGTGTTCTTAGTGCCTTTGTGCCCTTTGTGGTTAGTTAACCGGGGTACGTTAGCAGTTACTTGCGGTTTCACGTGAAACAGGGACGTAACCAAACGCTGCGTTTCACAATCTCACCTACAATCAACAGACGCTTTTGCATCATCAAACACATCGGCGCCCCTGGAGGTTGTCTGTGACAAAGACAGAAAACATGAAAAAAAAGACCAACAAAAACATCAACCAAAACAAAGGAGAAAATCTCGACGGCGAACTCTTCGAAACCGCCCAAGTCCAGACCGAAAAGGACGACGAGGAGGAGCGTCCCGTTTTAGAGCCGGGAGAAACGCCCGTCGCATACCTGCTGAGAACAGGAAAGGACAGCGGGTCTGTCACTTATGATGAAATCCTGGCTGTTATCCCGGAAGTGGAATCAAACATGGAGCTCCTTGAGGACATCTTCCTCACCCTTTTTGATCATGGAATCGAAGTGCGCGACATGAAGGAAGAGGGAGAAGAAATCGCCGAAGACATCCAGGAGATGTCCGAGGAAGAGGGTATTCTCGCCGCCGAGAAAAAACGCGCACAAAAGGCTGAAACGCCCGAGGTCACGCCGCACATCGATCTCAGTCAGATCGAAATGGACGATTCAATCAGCCTGTATCTCAAGGAGATCGGGCGCGTGCCCCTGCTCACCGCAGCAGAAGAGGTGGAACTGGCGAAACGCATGGAGCGCGGCGATCTGGCCCGGGAGCGCCTGGATGCGGGCGTCGAGGATCCCATCGAGAAGGAATATCTGCTCTGGGTGGTGCGCGATAGCGAGCGGGCCCAAGAGCACCTCATCAAGGCCAACTCCCGGCTGGTCGTCAGCGTCGCCAAGAAATACGTGGGACGCGGCGTCCCCTTCCTCGATCTCATTCAGGAAGGAAATATCGGGCTAATCCGGGCCGTCAACAAGTTCGATTATCGACGCGGCTACAAGTTTAGCACCTACGCCACCTGGTGGATTCGCCAGGCTGTCACCCGGGCCATTGCAGATCAGGGCCGCACCATCCGCGTGCCCGTGCACATGTATGAGCAGATCAACCGCCTCACTCGCACCAGCCGTCAATTGGTGCAAGAGCTGGGCCGGGAGCCCACCACCGAGGAAATCGCCGAAGCCCTGGGCGTCTCGCCAAAGAAGGTGGAACAGGTCATTCGCGTCAGCCAGCGCCCGCTTTCTCTCGAAATGCCCGTGGGAGAGGAGGAAGACAGCTACCTGGGCGACTTCATCCCCGACGAGGACGCACAATCTCCCACCGATGAAGCCTCCCGACAACTGCTGCGAGAGGTTATCGACGAGATTTTCGCTTCCCTCTCCCCGCGCGAAGTGAGGATTTTGCAACTACGCTTCGGGCTGGTGGACGGCTACAACTACACCCTCGAGGAAGTCGGCAGGAAATTCGGCGTTACCCGAGAGCGCATTCGACAAATCGAGGCGCAGGCCCTGGGCAGGCTGCGGCACCCCAGCCGCAGCAGAAAACTGCGCGATTACCTTTCATAACCTGCGAGGAACTCTATGAAAACCCTTTTGAAATTCGTCGGCGGACTCGCTCTGGGCGCCGCTCTGGGCGCAGGCGGTTACCTCCTCCTCACAAAAGAAAGCGAGGAAGGGATTGTTCGCGAGATCAAAGAAGGCGTCAATCGAGCGATAGAGGAAGGCAAGCGCTCGGCGGAAGAACGGCGCAAACAACTGGAACAGGAGCTCGGATTCCCCATCGACGATGAACCGCCAGCGATCCCCGCGCCCCCACTTCAGCAACAGCCAACGACTTCCGCCCCGGCGTAATCCGCCAGACAGCCAAAAACAAAAGCCCCGCAACCGGTGCGGGGCTTTTTTGCGTCTCGATTCAGGCTGGCTTCACGCCCACTTGACCAGAGCCATCTCATAACGATTGTTGAGATAAGGATGGATGGGAAGCACCCGAATGGCGAAGCCGAATTTGCCGTTGACATCGAAACAAAGACGCCCGGAGTAGGCGATCATGCCATCTGGCTGGGCTCCCTCCAGCGTCATGGGAACAACCTGAATATCCTGAAGTTCATCGCTCTCCTCAGAGCGCTTGCCCCAGACGATTTCAACGGAAACATCTTCCTGAGAAATAGCGCCGAGGAACACCCGGGCGCTCAAGTCGATGCAATCGCCAATGGAGAGCCTCTCGACCTCCGGGCGGCTGGCCGAGACATGCACCTGCCCCCAACTGCGGTAAATCGCCTCCTTCCACTGGGCCAGCGCCCGCGCCCGAGAGAAATCGTCCGCCGCCATATCCTTGCCCGCCTTAATTGCCGGTAGATACAGCTTGTTCATGTAATCCTTCACCTGACGGCTCATGGAAAAACGCGGCGCACAGTATTTGACCGACGCTTTCATGCGTCGAATCCACTCGCGGGGCGCGCCCGACGCGTCTCGGTTGAAAAATGCGGGGATGATGGCGTTTTCCAGCGTGTTATAAAGGGATTGGGCGTCCGCCTCATCTTGCGTAGCCTCGTTACGATACGCCCGTTCATCGCCCACGACCCAACCATTTTCGCCATTGTAGCCTTCCACCCACCAGCCATCCAGCACAGAGAAGTTGGGGACGGCGTTGAGCGCAGCCTTCTCGCCGCTGGTGCCGCTGGCTTCATTGGGCCGCCGGGGGGTGTTCAGCCACAAATCCACGCTCTGCACCAGCCGCCGGGCGATGTTCATATCGTAATTTTCGATAAAAATGATCTTCCCCAGAAACTCGGGCTGCTTGGATAGCTGGTGAATCTGTTTGATGATGGCTTTGCCGGGCTCGTCCGCGGGGTGCGCCTTGCCCGAAAAGATGATCTGCACCGGTCGATCGGGATCATTCAAGATGCGCTTGATCCGCTCCAGATCATGGAAGATCAAGTTGGCGCGCTTGTAGGTGGCGAAACGGCGGGCGAAACCAATGGTCAGAGCATCGGGATTGAACAACCTGTACGCCGCCTCGATCTCGGCTGGAGATGCGCCGTAACGACGCCGCTGAGAGGCAACGCGATCACGCAAGAAGTCGAGGGACTCTCGCCGCAGCGACTGATGCCGTTTCCACAGAACTTCGTCAGGAATCGATTCCACCTTGTCCCAGGCGTCGAGCAAATCGGGCTCCTCGCGCCAGTTGGCCTCTCCCAGATACTCATCATAAAGATCGGCCAGCTCGGAAGAAAGCCAGGTCCCGGTGTGCACGCCATTGGTGATGTGGGTGATGGGAACTTCCTCCACCGGCAGGTCCGGCCACAAATTCGCCCACATCTTGCGCGCCACATGCCCGTGCAACTTGCTCACGCCATTGGCGTAGGCCGCGAAACGCAGCGCCAGCACGGTCATGCTAAACATCTCGCCCCAGGGCGTCTGCCAGCGGGCGAGGTTCATAAAGCCGATGCGATCCAGCCCCATCTGGCCCCAGTAGGTGTGGAAATACTTGTCGATCAAATCGAAGGGAAAAGCGTCGTTGCCAGCGGACACCGGCGTATGGGTGGTGAAAACGGAACTGGCCGCCACCACCTGCTGGGCCTCGAAAAATCGGAGATGCTTCTCTTGCACCAGCTCGCGCACGCGCTCCAGGCTGAGAAAAGCCGAATGGCCCTCATTCATGTGATAAACCGCAGGGTCGAGGCCCAACGCCCGCAGCGCTCGCACCCCGCCAATCCCCAAAACGATCTCCTGGGCGATCCGAATCTCGTGATCACCGCCATAGAGACGCGCAGCCAGTTCGCGATCAGCCTCCGCGTTCAGCTCGACATTGGTGTCCATCAAAAACAGGGGAATGCGCCCCACCTGAATGCGCCACACTTTTGCATAAACGCTGCGCCCGGGCAGTTCGACGCTGATGATCACCTCGTTGCCCTGGGGGTCGCGGGCGGGCAGCACCGGAGCCTCGAAAAAATCGAGCTTCTCATAAAGCGCCTCTTGCGTGCCGTCATCCGCAATGTATTGCGTAAAATAGCCCTGGGGATAAAGAAAGCCAACGCCGACGAAGGGCAGGCCCAGATCGCTGGCCGATTTGCAATGATCACCAGACAAAACGCCCAAACCGCCGGAGTAAATGGGCAACGACTCATGCAGGCCGAACTCGGCGGAGAAATAGGCGATGAGATCATCCTGATGCTCTGGATAGGTGCGGCTGAACCAGGTCGATTCCGGGTTCATGTAGGCCTCGAAATCAGCGATGACGCCATCGTAGAATTCGAGAAAATCGCTATCTTCGGCCAACGCGGCCAACCGCTCGGGCGAAACGCGCCGCAGGAGCTTGACAGGGTTGTGGTTCACCTCCTCCCAGATGATGGGATCGATGACCCGAAACATGGCCTGCGCCCGCGGAGACCAGGACCACCACAAATTATAGATTAAATCATCAAGTTTACTCAAACGTTCGGGAATTGCAGGAAAAACAGACAGAATTCCTAAAAGGTTCAATTTATTACCTCTGGATAGAATTTTCATTTAGACAATTTTGGCGAATCAGCCATCTTTTCCAGTTGAAACAGCAGTTTCAAACAAAGCGACGCGTTCGCCATTCAAGACATCATAGAACAATGCCTCGTAAGCGTCGGTAACCGCTTCCCAGGAAAATTTTCGGGCGGCCCGAGCCGCGGCCTTCTGGCGATAAGCCTCCACCAGCGCGGGATCATCCAGCAATCGTTGAAGCACAGGCCGCAAGCCCTCTCCGCCCAGAGCGCCGTTGTAGATAAGCCCGGCGTCGCCAAGGGTCTCCCGATTTTCGGGCGTATCGTGCACCACGACGCAATTGCCGAACGCCATGCTCTCGACCAGGGCGGGATGGGTGCCGCCCACGCCCGAGGTCAAAACAAAGGCGTAAGCATTGCTGGCCAGCTCCCAATAGCCCTCGCCAAAGACATATCCGGGCATGATGACGCGCGGATCGTGATAAGAACGAAGCTGGGCCTTGTAATCCTCGGCGTAAGGCGCGTCGCCAACAATGACGCACTTCATCTCTGTGTCCAGTCCCTGCCAGGCCTCTACAAGATGATGGGCGCAGTTCTCGGGCACAAGACGCCCGACATAAAGCACGTATTCCCGCGGCTTCAGACCCAGCTTCCGCAGCGTTTCGCCCGGCTCGCGTCGGGGCAACTCGGCGCCATAAGCGATGTAGGTGGTGGGAATGTGATAGACATCCTGATAATAACGCTGAACCACCCGGGAATCAGAGATAACCGCGTTGGCGGTGACGCCCGAAAGCCGCTCTGCGAACCGAATGTATCGCTTGGCGAATTCGGGCCACTTCTCCCGCTTCCAGTCCAGACCATCCACATTGATAATGGTCTTCTGGCCCGCCAGCCTGGGAATCCACGCCACGGGACTATTGCCCGCGATGAAATACAGCACAATATCATAGCCCTGGAACAAGCCATGCACGCTGGAAAGAAAAGTGTGCACAATCGTATCCAGATACTTGTTGGCAATGGTCGGCAACTTGACCAACTTCATGCCGCGATAGACGGGCTTGTCATAAGAAATATGGTGTTTGCGAGCATACACCGTTACATCGTGCCCGCGCGCGGCCAACCGGGAGCCTAACTGCTCCACGCATGTTTCAAACCCGGAATAAGACGCAGGAACGCCACGCGTCCCCATCAATGCAATCTTCAACGGCTGTTGCATGAGGATATGATCCCCGATTTTTCGGAAGATGTCAATCTCTCTCCCCTGAGAATTCCTCTTGCTACGTGCGAATATCCGCCAAAGCGCCCTGATCCTCGATCCCAAGAGCCGCTTCGACCAGCACCCGCAGCGCCTGTTCCCGCATTCCGCTGCGCCCTAACATCAACGCCAAGCAAAACAAAAGAGAGGTCATGTAGTGAACAATGGAGATCATGCGCAATTTTCTCCCGACAACAGCTCGAGATACAAATCCTGAAAGGCCCGAACATGCTGCTGGAACCCGAAAACGCTTTCGGCCCGCAAGCGCCCGTTGGAGCCCAGCCGCGTTCGCAACGCCCGGTCTTCGGCCAGCCGCACCAGCGCCCGAGCCATGTCCGCGGGGTCGTCGGGCGCAACCAGCAGGCCCGTCTCGCCCGGAATGACGGTCTCCAGCGGCCCGCCATGAGCCGTGGCGATCACGGGCTTGCCGCTGGCCATGGCCTCGATGACGACCATGCCGAAAGGCTCGGGCCGAATGGAGGGCAACGCCAGGGCGTCCAGCGCGGCCATGGCCCGGGGAGCGTCATCGCAATAGCCCGCCCACACGATGCGATCCGTCACGCCCAGGGTCTGCGCCAGCGAACGCAATTCCTCCTTGCGCCAATCCTCCCCCGGAGCCACATCGCCCACGAACACAGCCTTCAGGTTCGGGGCCTGCTTCGACGCCCGGGCCAACGCGCGCAAGAAGAAATCCTGGCCCTTCCAGGCAGAGATGCGCCCGACCACGCCCACCAAAACCTCCTTGCCATCCACGCCCCACCGACGCCGCAAATCGCCGCCATCCACCTGAGGCGAGAACTTCGCCGTATCCACGGCGTCGTAGATGACCGTCATGCGTCCGGCCAGAGCGGGGGCATCGGCCAGCAAATGCTCCGCCACAGCCTGGCTGATGGCGACCACCCGCTGACTGTAACGATTCACCATCCACGCGATCTGCCGCCGCACCAGAGCGGGCTCGGTCACCAACTCGTGCACATGCCACACATGGGGCAGATGCAACCATCTCGCGGCCAGCGCGCCGCCCCACACAGCGCTGGTGTTGCTGTGAACCAGAGCGACATGCTCCCGTCGGGCAATCGACATCACGCTTCGCGTGCCCCTGAGCAGATAAGCGGCGAAACGGGGGCCGCGACGCAGCGAAAAATAGCGTCGCCGCAACACAGGCATCGCCACAGCCTCGTGCGCCACGCCCGCATCCGAAAGCGCGGCGCTCAGCTTGCCCTCGTAAGGAAGATCGGTGGGCAACAGCACGTGCGGACGGAATCGAGAAGGATCCAGCCGCCGCACCAGCTCCAACAACACCATATCCGAGCCATACAACTCGTCCGAGCTGTGAGGGTAGAGAATCGTGCAGCTCATGGGGCCCTCACCACGCGCGTTCCCACCGCAATCAAACCGGCATGAACCCAACTGGCCGTCAGCCAGATGCCATCGGTGGATTGATAGGCCAGTCCCAGCAGCACCGCGTAACTGATGATCAACCCCAGCAAAATTCCCCGATCCATCAGATGGATGGGCTGGCGCACAGCCTTGATCGCGGGCAAGAGCAGCGTCGCCACAAAGCCGCCGAAAGCCAGCAGGCCCGCCACGCCCGTCTCTTGCAGCAACCGCACCGAAAGATTGCTGATCCAGGCGGGATGCGCCCGCAACTCGCCGTGGATCGCGTAAAACGATCCCGGCCCCCAGCCGCACAGGGGCCGCTGCGCCCAGTCGGCCAGGGCCAGGGACCAATCGCTGAGCCGGGCCGAAAAGGTGGCGTCGAAGCTGAGATTCAGGAAAGATTGCAACCGATTGACGAAAGGCAGCGAGGCGGGCAGATAAGGAGCCAGAGAAAGCGCCACAAAAACAATCAACGGCAGCAGCACCAGGGACAGGATGAAACGATTGGCCTGGGCCCAGGCGTTTCGGTATTCGAAGATCACCGTCAGCGTCGCCCCCGCCAGAAACATAATCCACGCCGCCCGCGAAAGACTGAGCAGCAACGCCAAAAGCAACACGCCCAACGCAGCGAACCGCAACAATTGCCGTTTACGCGAATCATGCACCCGCTCGGCCGCGAAAACAACCATCAACAGGATGATGGCCCAGGAAGCCGTGTGGCTCCCGAACAGATTGCCCTCCTCGAAAGTGCCGTAGGGAATGGGTTCGGTGAAATTCCAGGCCACTTGCACGCCCAGATTGACGCCAAAAGGATAAACCGCCCGCGCCAGAATGCCGTAGGCCGCCTCGATTACGCCCGCGGCCAGGAAAACCGCCACCGCCCGTCGCCACCACTTGCCGTCCGGGATCAAATTCACCATCAGGATGAAGGTCAGGGGCAGCAGGGCGATGCGCAGGGCGTTTTGCAACCCCATCATGGGGTCAGGATCGAACAAAAGGCCCGACGCCAGGTTGATGAGCCACCAGGCCAGCGCAAACCACGCCGCCGCGGGCATCCGCAGCGAACGCCGCTCCAACCCCAACTGGGTGAAGCCGATGGCGGCGACGAGGACGGCGGCGACATGCTCGGGCCGCACCGAAACCGGGCCCACGTCGAATCGCAAACGCGTCAGTAGCGCTGCGATGATGAGGATGACCACGCCGCTGAACGGCCACCCCAACGCCAACGCGGCCAACAGCGCCAGTGCGCCCAGCGCCGCAAAAAAGAGCAACGCGTGGCCCTGCAGCAGAAAAACCATCGCTGCGGCCAAAAGGCCCGCCACCAGCGTCGCGGCCAGCCAGCGGCGTTCACCGGACCAGACGCCTGCCATCACGCCTCCCCCCGAGACTTGAGCACCTTCGCGGGCGAGCCCCCCACCACGGAATAAGGCTCAACATCCTTCGTCACCACGCTGCCTGCGGCCACCACCGCGCCCCGCCCGATGGTCACGCCATCCAGGATCACGGCGCCGGAGCCCAGCCACACATCGTCCTCCACGACAATGCCCTTGTTGGTGACGCCCTGTTCGCGGATCAACGCATCCCTTCGGGCGAAGACGTGATTTTCGGAATGAAAACGCACGCTCTGGCCGATGAGCACATTATCGCCAATGCGGACGCCGCCCGCGGCTCCCACAAAATTGTAATCGCCCAGATTGGAATTATCGCCAATCCAGAAGCCCTCTCCCAGATGGGTGAGGATGCCCGTGCATTCGATGACGGAAAACCGCCCGATGGACACGTTGTTCCCGAGATGAACGCCGTGGCGGCTCAGGGCGTCAATCTTGACGTCATCCTCCAGGGTCACGCTGGCGCCCACATGCAACGATCGCGTATTCAGAAGCTGCACCCGCCGTCCCACGAAGAAAACGCCCCGGCTTTCGGCCAAAAAGGGTTTTCGCATCGCTCCGCGCAGATATGCAAAGCCACGCTCCTTCAACACAGTGACCAGAGCGGTCGCGGGAACGGCGGGATCGATGGTATAATGAGGGTCGTGTTTGAGCTTGCGGATAAGCGATTGCAGAAAATAACGAAACATGGTCTTTTTGCTCCTTGTTTCAAATTGTAAAAGCTACCGCTGAATTTCACAACGTATGACAACCCTCTTGCTTCCACCTCAATTCATTTGAGTGCGTCCCATTTCGGTTGGAAGCGTTTGCCACGTCCGTCCGGCGATGAAGTCGCCGGGCTCAAGGTGCGACGCACTTGAAACAAGCGTTGGCCTCACGTCCCACCTGGGCGACCTCAGAGCGTGCAGGGACGCGGTCACGATTTATGGAAAGTGCGTCGCACCTGACCTAGCCCCGCAGGGGCGCTGTTTCTAGCCGGGGGACTTTATCCCCCGGCGCTGGCGGCGGGCGCGAAGCGCCCCGTTAATGAATGATTATTTTAACTTTCCAACTCATTTGGGACACACCCAATTCATTCTTGAGAGATCATGGACGACGAAACTTACGAATTGTTGGTCATCATCCTGGATGACCTGGAACGACTGCCCGCCCTGCTGGAAGCGCTGCGAGATGCGGGCGTTTCCGGTTCGACCTTGTTCGATAGCATCGGCGGCTATCGGGCCAGCACCTGGCTGGATGAAATCGGTCTTTCGGGGATTAGAAAAATGTTCGGGGCCGCGGAGGAACTCAAACGCCGCACCTTGCTGGCGGTTGTCGAAAATGAAAAAATAGATGGCGCCATCGCCGCGGCGGAACAGGCCGTCGGCGGCTTTGGGCGGCCCGATAGCGGCATCCTCTTCACCATCCCCATCACCCGCGTGCTGGGTCTGCACAAACGCCCGCGAACGGAAGAATTCGAAACCATCCCCGTCCCCGACCTGGCGGAGCTGGCTATCCGCGAGATGCCTGTCAGCGAGGCGGCGAAACTCCTCTCCATCGAGCCGGTCGTCGTCAACTCAGGGGCCTCACTGCTGGAAGCCGTGGCCGCCATGAGCAAGAGTCCCTCCGCCCATGTGGCTGCGGTCATCAGCAGAACTGGACATCTGCTGGGCCTGGTCACCCTGCGCAATCTGGCCGACCATATCTTCTTTGGCATCATGCCCGAGGTTTTTTACGGCGAAGTCACCACCGATATGGATCGCAGCCTTGATTTCGGAGAGATGGCCAATGTGCACAACATCGCCGATCTCATGATCGATCCCGTGTCGGTGCACGCCTCGGATACGGTGGGACAGGCGTTCCGGCTCATGCACATGCACAATCTCTCGGGATTGCCCATCGTCGATGACAACAACCACGTGGTCGGGTTCGTGGGGATGCTCGAACTGCTGGATCTCATCCTGAAAGAGTCGACAAACCATGAATGACGTTTTGCTGGCCGTAGGCATCTTCGTCCTGGTCTATGCGGCCATCATCTCAGAAAAGGTGGATCGGGCGGCCGTGGCGCTGCTGGGAGGCATGGCCACCATCATGCTCATCAAGTCTTATTCGCAGGAAGAGGCTTTTCGAGCCATCGACCTGAACGTGCTCATGCTGCTGACCGGCATGATGGTCATCGCCAACATTATGAGCGATACGGGCGTGTTCCAGTGGCTGGGCACGAAAGCCATCCAGTTGGGCAAAGGCGATCCCACCCGCATCATGCAGATTCTGGTCATTGTGACCGCGGTCACCTCGGCCTTGCTGGATAACGTCACGGTGGTGGTGCTGCTGGCCCCGGTGACTCTGGTGGCCACCGCCAGCCTGGGCGTCAACCCCATCCCGTTTCTCATCGCCGAGGTGCTGGCTTCGAACATCGGCGGCGCGGCAACCCTCATCGGTGATCCCCCAAACATTCTCATCGGCAGCGCCGCGGACATCGATTTCCTCACTTTCTTTCTGAACATGGGGCCATATATCCTGGTCGTCCTCATTCTCTTCACGCTGGGATTGCCCCTGCTCTTTCGCAAAGAGCTGCACAAGGCGAAGTCCTCGACGGTGACGCCCGAATACATCGATGCGTCCACGCTGATCACCGACACGACGCTGCTGCGCAAATCTCTCATCGTGCTGACGCTGGTGCTTGTTGGTTTTACCCTGCACGGCTTCCTCCATCTCGAAACGGCCACCATCGCCCTGGCCGGCGCGGCGGCGCTGATGCTGTGGAGCGGGCAATCTGCGCACAAGGTTTTCCACCATGTGGAATGGGCCACCCTGATGTTCTTTGTGGGGCTTTTCGTGCTGGTGGAGGCGCTGGTGCATGTCGGCGTCATCGACCTCATCGCCAACTGGCTTTTCGAGGCCACCAAGGGCAACGCGCTGGTCACCTCGCTGGCGCTGCTGTGGGGCTCGGCAGCGCTCAGCGGTCTGGTGGATAACATCCCCTACACCGCCACGGTCATCCCCATCATCCAAAAACTGGGCGAAGATGGCATGAATATCTGGCCTCTGTGGTGGGCGCTGGCCATCGGCGCCGACCTGGGCGGCAATCTGACCCTCATTGGGGCCTCGGCCAATGTGGTTGTCGCCAGTTTCGCCGAGCGTAGCGGCCATAAGATCACGTTTGTAAAATTCCTGAAATACGGGGCCGTCACCACCTTCTTCGCTATCGTCATCGCCTCGCTATACCTAATCCGTTATTTTGTTTGAGAAAGACCATGCGTATTGGCGTAGATGTTCGATTGTTTTATCACCAGATGGCAGGCATTGGCTGGTACACCGTCCGGCTTTTGACTGCGCTGGCAAAAATCGATAAAGAGAACAGCTATGTGCTGTTGCAGCATCGCAAGCAGACGGAGCAGCTTGTGAAAGGGCCCCGGTTCAGCAAGGCGACCCTGTTCACCCCGACTCATCATCGGTTCGAGCAGTGGTTTCTGAGTCTGGAGACCCGACGGCTGGGACTGGATTTGATCCACAGCCCCGATTTCATCCCGCCCCTTCGCAACAGCATCCCCGCGGTCATCACCATCCATGATCTGGCGTTTTTGTTGTATCCGCAATTCATCACGGCGGATAGCGCCCGCTATTACGGCCAGGTGGAGGAGGCGGTCAAACGGGCCAGCCGCATCATCGCGGTGAGCCAATCCACCAAGAGGGACATCATCCAGCTTCTGGGAGCGCCGAAGAACAAGATCGATGTCATCTACGAGGCGGCTGCGCCCGCATTTCGGCCTATCCCCAAAGACAAGGCGCGGGGGATGTTGAAGAACGCGTCGTTTGATCTGCCCGAGCATTTCATCCTGTTCGTGGGCACCATCGAGCCCCGCAAAAATCTGACCACGCTGATCCACGCCTACAATCTGCTGCGGGATCATTACAAGCACGATCTGCCGTTGCTGCTGGCCGGCGCGTCCGGCTGGCTGGCGGACGACGTGCATCAGTTGGTGGAAGACCTGGGCTTGGAAAAGTGCATCCATTTCCTGGGGCGCGTGTCCGAAGGGCATCTGCCAGCGCTCTACAATCTGGCCACGGCGCTGGCGCACCCCGCCCACTACGAAGGTTTCGGCCTGACGCCGCTGGAAGCCATGGCTTGCGGCGCGCCCGTGGTCTGTTCCGATGCGGGCAGCCTGCCCGAGGTCGTGGGCGATGCAGCTCTGACGGTTCCGCCGGAAGATGTCGAAGCCTGGGCGGCGGCGCTGCACCGGGTGATTGCGGATGATGATCTGCGGCGGGAGATGAGCCGAAAAGGTCTGGCCCGGGCGAAGATGTTTTCGTGGGAGAAAGCGGCCCGCGAGACCCTGGAAACGTATCGCAAGGCGGTGGCTTGAGGCTTATGGAAGATTATCGCATTCAGGTTTATGGGCACGACTGGGCGCAACGTCTGCTGCGAAGGGCGATTCAGCAAGACGCCACCCGGCACGCTTATCTCTTTCTGGGCCCCGAGCACATCGGCAAGACGACTCTGGCCCGGGCGTTCGCGCAGGCCCTGACCTGCGAAAACCCCGCGGGCGACGCCGGGCTGGGAGCCTGCGGCCATTGTCGATCCTGCCGTCTGGCCGCCGAAAACATGCACCCGGACCACCGGTTTTTCGCCCCCGCAGGCAATCAACTGGTCATCGATCAAATTCGCAATATCGTGCGCGAGGCCTCCCGCTCGCCGGTCGAGGCCCGCTACAAGGTCTTCATCATCACCGCGTTCGAGCGGGCGAATGTGAACGCGGCCAACGCCCTGCTGAAGACGCTGGAGGAGCCGAGCGCCTCCACCCGCATCATCCTCGTCAGTCATCAACCTTCGGGCTTGCTGGACACCATCATCTCTCGCTGCCAGCTTTTGCGTCTGCGTCCACTGCCCGAACGCATCATCATTCGGGCGCTGCGAGAAAAGACGGGGATCGCCGAGACGGACGCACTGAGGCTGGCGCGGCTCAGCAACGGGCGTCTGGGTTCCGCCCTGACGATGGCCTCCGACCCGAGCGCCTGGGAGACCTACAACCAGCGCATCGCGGCCATGCTGGCGCTGCTGGAGGTCCGCACCGCGGATCGCATGGCTTACGCCCGGGAGATGGAGAAAGAAGGAAACATCGAGACCGCCTTGCAGGAATGGCTCCTGTGGTGGCGCGATGTGCTGGTGCTGCAGAACAACAGCGGGGCGCTCATCGTCAACCAGGAGCACATGAGCGAACTGACGCGGCTGGCGGAAAACGTGCCGCAAAACCAGGTGCGCCGCTTCATCGAGGCGATTATGAGCACCGCCAGCTATTTGCGCCGAAATGTGAATCGGCAATTAGCGTTGGAAGCGTTATTGCTAAAAATGCCGGGTAGCGCATAAAATAACATGGGTGCGTCCTATTTCGGTTGAAGAAACAGCAACGCCGCCAGCGCCGGGGGATGAAGTCCCCCGGCTAGAAACAGCGCCCCTTCGGGGCTAGCCGGATTTATC
>JALWDV010000149.1 GCA_027036755.1 Anaerolineae bacterium | reverse complement strand
CACATAACATCACTTAACGTCACATAACGCCACGTAACGCTACGTAACGCCTCATAACGCCACATAACGTCACATAACACTACATAACGCCACATAGCGCCACATAACGCGACATAACGCCACATAACGCCACATAACAATATGTATCGCCACATAACGCTACGTATGAGCACATAACTCCACATAACACCACATAACACCCATAACATCACATGACACAACATAACACCACAAAACTTCAAATGACGTCACATAACAATACATAACTTCAGGTAAAGTCACATATCATCACATGGCGTCAAATAACGCTATATGGCGCCACATAGCGCCACATCACGCGACATAGCGCCAGAAGACGCCACATAACTCCACATAACGGCAGATAGCGCCACATAACGCCACATAACGCCACATAACACCATATAACCCCGCATAACACCAAATAACACCACATAACACCATATAGGACCACATAAAATCGCGTAACACCACATAACGCCACATAACGCCACATAACGCCAAGTAACATCATATAACGTAAGATAACCTCACATAATATCACATAACGTTATATAACGCCACATAACGGCAAATAACGCCACATAGCCCCCCATAACCCCATAAAACGCCACATAACGCGTCATAGACCCACATAACACCACATAACAGAACATAACAGCACGTAACACCACATAAGGCCACATAGCACCCATAACACCACATGACACCACATAACACCACATAACGTAAAAGACGTCACGTAACAATACATAACTTAAGATGACGTCCCATAACATCACATAACGTCCAATAACGCTACATAACGCCACATAACGCCACATAACGCCACATAACGCCACATGACGCAACATATCACAACATGACACCCCATAACACCATATATCACCCACAACACCACATGACACCACGTAACACCACATAACGTCAAATACCATCAAATGACGTCACATAACATCAGATAACGTCAAGAAACGTGACATAACGCTACATAACGCCACATAATGCCACGTTACGCTATGTATCGCCACATAACGCCACATATCAGCACATAACACCACATAACACCACATAACACCCATAATACCAAATGACACAACATAACACCACAAAGCGTCAAATGACGTCACATAACAATACATAACTTCAGATAAAGTCACATATCATCACACAGCGTCAAGCAACGCTACATAACGCCACATAGGGCCACATAACGCGACATTTCGCCACATAACGCCACATAACTCCACATAACGGCACGTAGCGCCACATAACGCCACATAACGCCACATAACGTCAAATAACACCATATAACCCCGCATAGCACCAAATAACACCACATAACACCATATAAGACCACATGAAATCACATAACACCACATAACGCCACATGACTCCACACAACCACACATAACGCCACATATCGCAATAAAACGCCACATAACGCCACATAACACCACATAACACCACTTTTAATCACATAACACCACATGACACCACATAACACACATAACACCACATGACACCACATAACACCACATGGCGTCAAATAACGTCAAATGACGCGACATA
>JALWDV010000148.1 GCA_027036755.1 Anaerolineae bacterium | reverse complement strand
GACTGTTCCGTAAATAGGCTCTCCCACGTCATTTCGAGGGAGCGCAGCGACCGAGAAATCCCCTTGCAGACGAGGAGATTTCTCCTCCCTACGGTCGTCGAAATGACGTAATGTGGGAATTTCATTCCTTATCGGCGCGCCGCCGCGCGTGGCGCCTGCTTCGTAAATAGAACGCAGATGACGCAGAAAAAGCCGATCTACGCAGATAAAACAGATAAAATCAGTACTTCACGACTTTCACTGGCCTACCGATTTGAAATCAGGGCCAAGCGCGGCCCCCACCTTTTGTTCCTCCCCCGCTTCGAGACGGGCGGGGGAGGAGATAAGGAAGGGTGATTAGATGGGCCGCCTGTCAGCCTGCGCAGACAGACGCCTTTCGCGCCGAAAATGTCCCTGAAGAGGGACATGCGGCGGAACGCCCTGAGACCTGAATTTATTCGGCGTATGCTTGCGGATGAAATCGTGATCTACTGAAAATCAAAACAATCTGCGAAAATCTGTGTGTATCAGAGGTTTCTGCGTTCTATTTTCGTTCGTTATGTGGTGAGCTGCCGCTCATGGCGACTGTTCGACGTTCACCCTTTGGACATCACCGGTTGAGCAATGGCAAATTGGCGGAGATGACGGTTCCCCGCCCGACCGCGCTATCGATAGCCAATTCACCGCCCAGCAGATGAACGCGCTCCTGCATACCGTACAATCCACTGGAATTACGCGCCGCCAGCGCCGGCTCGGAAGCAAAACCCGCGCCTTCATCTAAAATAGTCACGTTGATTTGCCTCTCATCGGCCTGCACTGCGACGGCCGCCTTGTCGATCTCCGCGTGGCGGGCCACATTGGTCAAAGCCTCCTGCACGATGCGATAAACGGTGATCTCGATGGTTTGAGAGAAACGGCGATTGGCAATGCCCGAGTGGTTGAAGTCCACCTGAATGCCTGTCTGGGCCGAGTAACGGTCGAAATGCCACAGCAATGTGGGCAAGAGCCCCATGTCATCCAGCATGGGGGGACGGAAGGAAAGCGAAAGTTCTCTCACAGTTTCCGTCAGATTCGAGAGCATCTGGCGGGCGTCGTGCAATGCCCTCTGACCCTCATCCGAGATTGCAAAATACTGCGCTCTTTCCAGGGCGAATTTCATGCCGATGAGCTGCTGGCCGATCTCATCATGCAGTTCTCGGGCGATGCGCGCTCGTTCATCCTCATAAGCCTTGACCAGCTTTTTCGCTTGCTCCTTGAGAAGCGCCTCTGTTTCCTTTCGCCAGGTGATATCGGTGGCGACGCCCAGTCCTACAATCTGTTCATCCATGATCATTTTTGCAACAGTCACATCCATCCATATCCATGAGCCCCCTTTGGTTTTCACCTGCAATTCGAAATGAGTCTTATCCCCGATATCAAGCGTCGCTATTTTCTCATTACTTGCAGCCAGCGTTTCGGTGGGAATGATTTCGCTGACGTCGATGGTCATCAGCTCTTCGGGCGTGTAGCCCAAAATGGATTGGGTGGACATATTGATATAGAGGATTTCGCCACATTCGCTCACAATGAAAACCGAAGCCGGCAGCAACTCGGCCAGCGATCTGAATTTCGCCTCGCTCTTCTCCAGCGCTTTCAGCAATTTGTCTTGCTCGGTGACATCGTGTACGACTGCGAGCACCGCCAATTCGCCCTCCTCGACGAAGGGAAAAGCAACGGTTTCGGCCAGAAAAACCTCACCATCAGCGCGCACAATGCGTTCAGTCACCACAGGCAGAGGCTCCCTGGTGCGTAAGATCGTATTGATTCGCTTTCGAACTTCATCATGCTCATCTGGATGCAAAAACTCGAAAATCGTGTGCCCAACGATATCATCTTCGGATTCGAGCCGTAACATTTGCAACGCCGTTTGATTGGCGAAAAAGATTACGCCATTTTTGTGAATAACTGTGGCGTCGGGTAAAAGACTGACCAACTGGCGGAAACGTCTTTCCCGTTCCTGAATCGCCAGATGCTGACGCTTTTGCTCTGTTATATCCCGGAAGATCACCAAAATCGCGTTTTGCTCCTCCGCCAGCGACATGGGAAAGGCGGCCACCTCAACATCGATGGTCTCACCATCCAAGCGGATGAATTTCTCTTCGATATAAGGCGCAATGGGGGACGATGCTCTGGAATCCTGAACGAGCAGTTCCTGAATACGCTCCAGGACATGCTCGCGGTGATCTGGATGAACGAAATCGATAGCCTGCTTTCCCAGGATATCCTCGGCGCTCTCCGCCTTCATTATGGCGACGCCCGCCGAATTGATAAACGTGGCGACGCCATTGGTGTGCACGGCAATGCCCATGGGAATCAGATCGATGAGTTGCTGCATGAAAGCGGTTTGGTTGGCGTGTTCCCGCTCGATGCGTTCCAGGCGACTCAATCGCTTGCGCAGAGACGCCAATTCCTGTTCAAGTTGGGCGTAACCATCATCGCCGGGCGATTTATCGGGGTGTTGGGATGAAGAAGCTGACTTGTTTGTTTCCATTTGCCTTTTTTCCCTTCGCGCGCTGCGTCTTTGCATGAGATTTTCGCCTGGCGAGCGGGGATTTCATTGACCGGGATTTTCAGACGCTCGCCAGGGGCAACGAGCGGGCCTCGATACACTGAAACGAGATGGCTCGAGCGTCGTCATCCAGCCAATCTTCCGCTAGAATCCGGACAGATTCGGTGAATGGCGCCAGTTCGCCAGTGGTGACAAATCGCCATGGGCCGGGTTGTCCGTCATCCTTTTGCAAGGTTCGTTGCTGCAACACGCGTTGCGTTTGACGGGCCACCGCGGGCGCAGGATCCACCAGGGTGACGCCTTCTCCCAGCACCCGCTGCAATGTCTCGCTCAAAAAGGGATAGTGCGTGCATCCCAAAACCAGATGATCGATGGGGATGTTTTGCACCGGAGAAAAGATGTCCCGCAATCTGGCTTCGATTTCGCGCCCCGTCAGCTTATTGCGCTCGACCATTTCCACCAGGCCCGTCCCCATCAGAGTGTGCACCTGCACGCCGTTGGCGAATCGCTCCACCAGATGTGAAAAACGGGAGGCCCGTAACGTTCCCGGCGTGGCCAGCACGCCAACATGCCCTGTTTTCGTCGCCTGGCTTGCAGGTTTGACCGCGGGCTCCATGCCCACAATGGGCGTATCGGGCCAACGCCGCCGCAGGCTGGTCAGCGCCGCGGCCGACGCGGTGTTGCAGGCGATGACAATGAGCTTTGCTCCCTGCTTCAATAGCCACGCCACGGCAGCATGAGTCAGCGCTTCCACTTCGGCCGACGGCCGCGCGCCGTAAGGCGCATGGGCCTGATCCGCCAGATACAGCGTCGCCTCATGGGGAAGAAGCCGGACGATTTCTCGCCATACCGAAAGCCCTCCGACGCCGGAATCAAACACGCCGATGGGGGCGAAATCGAGGCGGGGGCGAATCATCGTCATCGATCCTGCCGCCGTCGCCTATGATAACGCGCGGCTTCCTCTACAAATAGCTTGAACAGACGCAACATCAGTTCGTCATCCACCAACATCTCGGGATGCCATTGCACCGTAACAGCGAAGGGATGATCTTCCAGTTCCGTGGCCTCGATGACGCCCTCGGGCGAGGCTCCCACCACCTTCACGCCGCGTCCCGGCGTGGCCACGGCCTGATGATGCAATGAGTTGACCCACAGCACAGCGCCCAACTCGCGGGCGATCTTGCTATCCGGGTCCAAAATCACTTGATGCGGCCGCTTTTGACGGAAATTTTCGCCCCTGCCCCGCATATCGTGCACTTCTTCGATCCCCATCTCCGCCCGGATATCCTGATAAAGTCCGCCTCCCAGCGCAACATTCAGCAACTGATGTCCGCGGCAGACGCCAAGGATGGGCATTTTCTCCGCCACGGCCCATCGGGCCAGCATCAACTCCACCTTATCCCGATCTGGATCCGTCTTCTCAATCACGTCCTTGGGCGCATCGCCATAGAAGCTGGGATCGATGTCTTCGCCGCCCGCCAGCAGCAGACCATCGATGCGCTGAAATATCTCGCGATACAGCGCCTCATCCAGGTGCAGCGGCACAGGACAGGGGATGCCGCCCGTGCGGTGGATTGCATTGAGATAAAGCTGATGCACGGTGTAAAGCCTGGCGCCTCGCGGATTCGTTCCTTGTCCGACAGGGATGCCGATAACCGGGCGCTTGGAAATAGAGTGCGTGGTCATAGTCATCAATGCCTTTTAGTGCCTGTTATGAACTTCTCGCAGATTCTCGAGGAGTTTCGTATCATTTACCTTTCGATTCGACGCGAATGACACAGAAAAATCTGATGAAATCCGTAGTGTTCGCGTTCGTCAGTAGCCTGTTTTGTAATGCGTGATGTATGAGACGTGACGACCTCACGTATTACGCATCACGCATCACGCCGGTTGCAGACTCGCCCAACGTGGGCTTTGCGAACCTTTGGCAACCGGCGATCATTGGCTGCACTGAAAAAAACTTCAACACGGAGGCACAGAGCGCGTGGAGGAATAAAAAGATGAGATTTGGAGAGGAATTTCTCTGTGAACTACCACTGTTTTCTCCGTGTCTCTGTGGTGAAATGACCTTTTTGCAGTGGAGTCATTATTCTATTTTCAAATCAGACGCCATGAGCGGCAGCACGCCGATAAGGAATGAAATTCCCACATTGCGTCATTTCGACGACCGCAGGGAGGAGAAATCTCCTCGTCTGCATGGGGATTTCTCGGTCGCTGCGCTCCCTCGAAATGACGTGGGAGAGCCTATTTGCGGAACAGACGCCATGAGCGGCAGCACGCGATACGGACGAAAATTCCTCGTTACGTCATTTCGACGACCGTAGGGAGGAGAAATCTCCTCGCTTGCAAGGGGATTTCTCGGTCGCTGCGCTCCCTCGAAATGACGT
>JALWDV010000147.1 GCA_027036755.1 Anaerolineae bacterium | reverse complement strand
CACAGAGCGCACGGAGGAAGAAAAAGGTGAGACTTGGAGAGAAATTCCTCTGTGAACTACCACTATTTTCTCCGTGTCCTCCGTGTCTCCGTGGTGAAATGACCTTTTTGCAGTGGAGCCAATGATTGATGATTGAAGAGAAAACCACGCTGATTTCACCTTTGATCATTGTTCATTAATCATTGAAACGACCATCTGCCTGCACTCCCGAGCGCTCTCATGTCTCTCGCCCAATTTCTTCTTC
Organism: Anaerolineae bacterium; assembly: GCA_027036755.1. GTDB lineage: Bacteria > Chloroflexota > Anaerolineae > J102 > J102 > M2005. The sequence continues at coordinate 4,675 of JALWDV010000147.1, read as the reverse complement.
TCCTCCTCGCCATCGGCGTGGAGGTGGTGGCCACTCTCTCGCTGAAGCTTTCCGAGGGATTCACCCGGCTGCTTCCCAGCATCCTGGTGGTGGCGGGCTATGGTCTTGCCTTCTATCTGCAATCGCTGCTGCTCAAGCAGAACGTCCCTGTGGGCGTCATCTACGCCATCTGGTCGGGCCTGGGCACGGTGAGCGTTGCGCTCATGGCCATGTGGCTGTGGGATGAAAAGCTCTCGCTGCCGGCCATCGGTGGCATCATCCTGGTCATCGTGGGCGTGGCGCTCATCAACCTCACCACCCAAAGCGCACATTGAACGCGACCAGAGGGCTGGCGTATTAGACTTCGAAATAAGGCATGGTTCAAAAGAGATGTTTTGAAGCTTGACAAATTGGCTGTGGGAGAATGGATATTGGATACTGGATATTGAAGATATTGCCCCTGTTCCGGGGTGATTCGAATACCAAGCACCGAATATCAACTATCCTGTGGTGAAAAAACTGACAAAATTTGGTAACTACTAGGGTGTAGCCACCACTTTTTGCCACGAAGACACGAAGGAAGGCGAAGGCACGAAGTGTTTTTCTTTATTTTTCCTTCGTGTCTTCGAAAGACTTCGAGCCTTCGTGGCTTTTGGTGACTTAAAGTCAAGTACATTAGCAGTTACAAAATTTGTCAAGTTCTCAATGGCCAAAGTGAACCATGCCCGAAATAACCTCACTCTTTCCCGGAGAAAGCCCCATGTCCCCATCCGAACCCCTCATCCTCGTCATCGATCTGGGCACCACGGCCTGCAAGACGGGCCTGGTCACGCCCAACGGCAAAGTCGTGGCTTATGTCAGCGAGGCCGACGCCACGCCTGTGCATTTCGGGGCTGGCGGCAAGGCCGAACAAGACCCCGCGGACTGGTGGGCGGTGATCACCCGCAACGTGCGCCGGGTGCTGACCCAGGGCGATATCGACCGAGCGCGCATCGCGGGCATTGGGGTGAGCGCGCACTGGTCGGGCGCGGTGGCGGTGGATGAGCAGGGCGAGCCCCTGGGCAATGCCATCATCTGGATGGACAGCCGCGGCGCGCCGTATGTGGCGCAAGTGACGGACGGATTTCCCAAAGTCGAAGGCTATGGCGTGCGCAAGCTCGTCACCTGGCTGCGATTGACCGCGGGCATGCCCACCCGCAGCGGCAAGGACAGCATCGCCCACATCCTCTACCTGAAACATCGGGAACCCGAGGTGTATCGCGCCGCGGCCAAATTTCTGGAGCCCAAAGACTACATCAATCTGAAGCTCACAGGCCGGGCCGCCACCGATCCGGCCACCATCACCCTGCATTGGGCGACAGATAACCGGGATCTCGACAACGTGCACTATCATCCGCAACTGCTGGACTGGCTGGGTGTCGATGGCGGCAAGCTGCCCGAGATATTGCCCACCAACGCGGTGCTGGGCCCGCTGCTGCCCGAGGCGGCCGAGGCGTTTGGCGTTCCCGCGGGCATTCCCGTGACCATGGGCGCTCCCGATGTGCACGCGCCGGTGCTGGGTTCGGGCGCGGTGGATGATTTCCATCCTCACGTCTACGTGGGCACCTCCTCCTGGTTTAGCTGCCATGTGCCCTTCAAGAAGACCGATATCTTTCACAACATGGCTTCGTTGCCCTCTTCTGCGCCCGGGCGCTATTTTGTGGTGAACGAGCAGGAGACCGCGGGCGCATCCCTCACTTTTTTGCGCGACGCCCTCTTCTTCGGCCAGGACGCGCTGGGAGACTGCCCCGCGCCCGAGGACGCGTATCCTCGCTTCGACAAGCTGGCCGCGCAGGCGCAGCCGGGCAGCGGCGGCCTCATCTTCACGCCCTGGCTCTATGGTGAGCGCACGCCCGTCGAGGAATCCACCCTGCGCGCGGGCTTCTACAACCTGTCGTTGACCACCACCCGGGCCGATCTGGTGCGGGCGGTGATGGAGGGCGTGGCCTACAACACCCGCTGGCTGCAGGGCTATGTCGAGAAGCTGGCGGGCCAAGGCGAGTTGGGCCCGGTGAATTTTGTGGGCGGCGGCGCGCTCTCCGACATCTGGAGCCAGATCTTCGCGGATGTGCTCAAGCGCCCCATCCAGCAGGTGAAGGACCCTCAGGCCGCGGGCCTGCGCGGCGTGGCCGTGCTCGCGGGCATCGCCCTGAACCTGACCACCCTGGAGGATTACGCCCGGCACGTGGAGATCGCTCACACCTACCAGCCCAATCCCGAGACCGCGTCCATCTACGACGAGCTTTTCGCTGCCTATCTCGAAATCTACAAACGCAACAGCCCGATCTACAAGAAACTGAACAAGCCGCATTGAAATCGATCTCACGCAAAGGCGCAAAGGCGCAAAGACGCCAAGACGCGAAATGACGGTCGTAATGCGTGATTCGTGATGCGTGACAACCTCACGCATTGCGCATTACGCATCACGCTCGTTGCAGACTCGCCCGACGCGGGCTTTGCTAACCTTCAGCAATCAGCAAGCGTTCTATTTACGGAACAGTCACCACGAGCGATTGCTCACCACATAACGAACGAAAATTCCTCGTTACGTCATTCCGACGACCGAAGGGAGGAGGAATCTCCTCGTTAGCATGGGGATTTCTCGGTCGCTGCGCTCCCTCGAAATGACGTAGGAGATCCTATTTACGGAACAGTCACCACGAGCGATTGCTCACCACATAACGAACGAAAATGGAACGCAGAAACATCTGATGCTCACAGATTTTCGCAGATTATTCTGATTTTATCTGTTTTTATCTGCGTGAATCGGCTTTTTCTGCGTCATCTGCGTTCTATTTACGGAACAGATAAAAACATAATGGACACCGATAAGTTACTGAATCTCACAGCGAAACTCCCCAAACGCCTGCACGGGCCTCTGGAAAAGGTCATGCGCAAACTGCCGGGCGTGCAGAAAATGATGGACGCCGAATACAAGGCCCTGCTGGCCGATATGGAAAAAGACTTGCGTCCCTACGACGACATGATCCCGCCCTTCGCGCAGATGCCCGACCAGGGGCTGCCGCCAGAGGAGATCATGGACATGATGCGCCGGATGCAGGAGCAGGAGGATGGGCGCTGGCGCGACGGTTACGCTTCGGGCGCGGTTTATCATGGCGACCCCGAGCACATCGCCTTTATGAACCAGGTCTACGCCCTGCATTCGCAGACCAACCCCCTGCACGCCGACCTGTGGCCCAGCGCCGTCAAGTACGATGCAGAGATCGTGGCCATGACCGCGGACATGCTCAACGCGGATGAGGCCGAGCGGCTGCATCCGGGCACCCAGGTGTGCGGCTCGGTGACTTCGGGCGGCACCGAAAGCATCCTCATGGCCATGAAGTCCTATCGGGATTGGGCGCGGCAAAAGAAGGGGATCAAACGCCCCAATATCGTCATCCCCATCACCGCCCATCCCGCTTTCGATAAAGCTGGCGAGTATTTCGGCATCCAGGTCATTCGCACGCCCGTGGGCCCCGATTATCGCGCCGACGTGCGGGCCATGAAGAAGGCCATCAACTCGAACACCATCGCCCTGGCAGGCTCGGCCCCCGCCTTCCCCCATGGCGTCATCGATCCCATTCCCGAGATGTCGGCTTTGGCCCGCGAAGGGGGCGTCGGCTTCCACACCGACGCCTGCCTGGGCGGATTCATCGTTCCCTGGGCGGAAAAACTGGGCTACCCCGTTCCGGTCATCGATTTTCGGCTGCCCGGCGTCACCACCATCTCGGTGGATACGCACAAATACGGCTACACGGCCAAAGGAACGTCGGTGGCGCTCTATCGGCATCCGGGCCTGCGCCGTTATCAGTATTTTTCGGTCACCGATTGGCCCGGCGGCCTTTACGCCTCGCCCACCATGACAGGCAGCAGGCCGGGCGGGCTTGTGGCCGTGGCCTGGGCCGTGATGGTGAAGCTGGGCAGAGAGGGCTATCTGGACGCGGCCCGGCGCATCCTGGAGACGGGCGAGCGGATTCGCGAGGGCGTCGCCCGCATTCCGGGCCTGTACGTGCTGGGCGATCCCCTGTGGGTCATCGCCTTCGGGTCGGATGAGGTGGACATCTACCAGGTGCTGGACGCCCTCGCCCGCCGCGGCTGGAGCCTGAACGGCCTGCAATTCCCGCCAGCCATCCACATCGCTGTCACCCTGCGCCACACGCAGCCGGGCGTGCCCGAACGCTTCCTGGCCGATCTGGCCGACGCGGTGGAAGAAGTGCGGGCTCATCCCCCCAGCAGCGGCGGCATGGCCCCCATCTACGGCATGGCCGCATCCATCCCCTTCCGCGGCATGGTGAATGACATTCTGCAGCGCTACATGGATTTGCTGTACAGGGTTCCCAAGTCCGGGCGAAAGCGCCTGCGATGAAAGACTGGCGGCAAACAGCGTTTTTCGTAACCGCTAAGGTCGTTGGCCCCAATCGCCCTCTTTTGCCACGAAAATAACGGTCGTAATGCGTGATTCGTGATGCGTGACAACCTCACGCATTACGCATTACGCATCACGCTCGTGCAGACTCGCCCAACGTTGATTTTGCTAACCTTCAGCAATCAGCAAGCGTTCTATTTACGGAACAGTCCAACGGCGGGCGAGCCCGCGCCGATACCGATGAAAGACGAGGACACGGATTGACACGGCCTTCGGTCACAGATTTTTTGA
>JALWDV010000146.1 GCA_027036755.1 Anaerolineae bacterium | reverse complement strand
ACTAAAATCCTTTGTTACGTCATTTCGACGACCGTAGGGAGGAGAAATCTCCTTCGTCTGCAAGGGGATTTCTCGGTCGCTGCGCTCCCTCGAAATGACGTGGGAGAGTTTATTTTCATAGCAGTCGCCATCAAAAAGGAGTGGTGCGAATCAATAGGGCGGGGTTTCGCCGCCGCTGAGTTCATCCACCTGCCCGCGGATCAGGGCGATGGCTTCTTCCTCCGAGATGACATGCTCGCCTTCGGGGGCGGCGTGCTGACGGGCCAGCTCGGTGACGAAGGATTTGACGAACAGGCGGCGATGGCTCACATCCAGGAACACGTCTCGGGCCACGTTGGCCAGGATGGCCGCGTTGGCGTACTGGATTTGCTCATCGAGCTGGACGTCGAACGCGGTCTCGTAGATGGGGATGAGCTTTTCGCCAATGGCCAGCATCAGGTCGTTTTCATCCAGGTCCAGATGCTCAAGGCTGATCTGGGGACTGAAGTGGTTGACGCGCGAGAAACGTCCCACGGCCCGCACCCGCTGCTGCAACGCGGGATAGCGGGGCGCGATGTCGTTGATGAATTGGGGCGGCACCGCGTAGACGAACATCGCGCCGGGCAGTTCATCCCGGCAGCGATCGATGACCTCGCGCAGGTTGTCGGTGGCCAGTTTCTCGGCCTTGCCGCCGATGCTGGCCATGCGATCCACTTCATCGAAGAGGAGAACCAGCCCGCTGTACGAGAGGGCGCGAATGGTCTGGGCCAGCGAGCGCAGCATACGGAAGGCGTTGGGCCGGGTGATCTTGCCCGTCACGCCCAGGCCGCGCAGGATTTTGGTGTCATCGGGCGTGGTGGCCGCGCCCATGAGCCAGCGACTGAGCGATTCCAGCCATTCCTCCTGATCCCGAATCAGGGCGTCGAAATAAGCCAGCACCGCGTTTTTGTAGGCCAGGCTGTCGATGGGCGTGGCCTCCAGGGTGTCCACCAGGCCCTGGTAGATGGGATTGCCCAGCAGGTCCAGGCTGATGGGCTCACCCGTCAGCCGCTCCAGCGTGCCCTCCAGAAAGCGCGTCAAACCCTTCTCGTCGGTCAAGCTCTCGTCGCTTTCGTGCCAGATGAGATTGCGGGCCACCGCGGCGTAAACGGCCCGTTGATCGTTGTAGGGCGTCTCCACCGGACTGAGATCGACCTTGGCTACGGCGAAGCCCCGGCCCCAGGCCAGATCTCGGATGCAGTAGAGAAAATGGGATTTGCCGCTGCCGTAGTCGCCCACCACCAGCTTGAACGCGGCGCCGCCATCCTGCAGGTAGGATGAGAAGTAGTATTCGTCCAGCGCGTCCAGCAGGGATTGATTGCCGACGTTGAAATACTGGATGCCGCGCGGGGGCGGCGTGCCCGAACTGCCGAGCACTTCGATGATCTGACGGGCGAGGCGGGGAGAGAGTGACATGGCTGCTCCGTAAATAGAACGCAGATGACGCAGAAAAAGCTGATCTACGCGTAACTGCTAAGGTAGTCTGTCTGTTTTCGCTGGCTTGGCTTCTGCTGCGGCAGCCCCCCTCGCTCCCCCCGCAAGCAGGGGGGAAGACCTCTCCGTCTGCAAAAGAC
>JALWDV010000145.1 GCA_027036755.1 Anaerolineae bacterium | reverse complement strand
TTTGTAGCCCGGCGACTTCATCGCCGGGCGGACGTGGCGAACGCCACTATAGCGATTCGGGTTGTGAACATTCATCATTCGGCCAAAACGCCCGGCTGGCCCTAACTCATTTAGGACGCACCCTTATGCTTTCTTCACGTCACCCATCGACGAGATGGTCCATGCCTGCCAAAACGAATCTTCAAACCGCTATCATGGCTTTCGCCCTTGCAGTGATCTTGTTTTTTTCACCCCTGAGCGCGGGGTTGGCTCTGCGCGGCTGGCTGCCGCCTTATTTCCTCGCGCCCTTCATGCTGGTTATCAACATCTTGGGACTGGCGCCGTGGATGGTGTGTCTGGCGGTGGGCGCGGGCGCGTTGGCCGCAATCGGCGCGTGGTTCGTTGCAAGGCGACGCTGGCTGTGGCTGCTGCTGGCTGCGGGCCTGCTGATGATGTTCTCCTTCCCGCTGCTCTATCGCTATCAGCCCGCGGTGCTGGCTGCGTCCGGACACGAGCTGATTTTGGTCACTGCGCCCGGGTCGTTTTGCGAGGATGTGCGACGCCGCGCGGAGGTTTATTGGGAGATCCAGCCCTGCGAATATGAGCTCATCGGCTGGGATGAGGATGAGACGCTGTTTTATCGGGAGCGTTGCAAGGGCGCGCCCGAACGGCTCTGGGCTTACAATCCCGACGCCCGAACCGGGCCCGCGCCCGTGACGAAAACGTCCGACACCCTTTACCCCATCGTCTCCCTGCCCCAGGCTATCGACTTCGTGCGGGCGGATGTGTATCCGCCTTCGGCGGAGGAATCCGTTCGCCAGCTTTCTTTTCCCCGGCCCTGGAGCGTCTCTCCCACCGGGCGCTGGGTGGCCGCGGTGTCCCGGCACATCTACGGGCCGGAGGATGTCGTCATCGTTTCGACGCAATGAGAGACGCGGGTTTACGGCGAGGGCGGAACCGGTGCGGGGGTGGCGACAGGACGGATGTTATCGACGACGAAGTAGGGGCCCGCATCGCAGCCCGTCACCGCGCCGGCCTCCTCCACGCTGGGCGTGCCACAGGGCTCGCCTTCCTTTTTGAAGATGCAACTGCCATCCACCCTCACCCATTCCCCGGCATGAAATACGCTCACCTGGCCGTTCCATTTGCGCAGGACGCGCAGCGCGTCGCCGTCGATGCTGGCCTCGATCATGGAATCCCAGGCCAGGGCCTCGCCAGCCACCCGCGCGCAATCGTCCACGATGAGCAGGGGCCCGCGGATCTCCCGCCCCACGCCAACCTCCGTCTTCTCGATCTGAATAACGGGCGTGTGCGTCGCGGTCGGGCCTTTCGGGGTGACCGCGGGCGTTCCCGGTCGATGGCATCCGGCCAGGAGGAGAAGGAGCAGCAGGCTGGATAAAACAGCGTTTCGAGGTCGCATGATGATCTCTCCATCAGTTTTTATCACGAGGCGTCCAGCCCTCCTCCCGGCCTTCCCCCGCTTCGGCTGACGCCTTGCAGGGGGAGGAGTCCTCTGGCTTGCAAATTTGTGGGGCAGGTGGTCTTCTCCTTTCCCCGAACACGAGTGCAGCGAGTATCGGGGGAGGAGCGGGGGGGGGAGGACATAAAGAAGGC
>JALWDV010000144.1 GCA_027036755.1 Anaerolineae bacterium | reverse complement strand
CGGCCGCACAGTCAAGACGACTGCCTTGCTCACAGCATACCACCCTTATTTCCATTTGTCCCCCGTAAAATTACGGGGTTTTGCCATGAAATTCACAAATTTCTCCACACGACAGCGTAAAACCGCCTGCAATCTCGCCGAATCTCCATAAATCTCTATGAATCTCCCAGTCCTAATCCCAATCCTACTCCCCCGCCAACAACGCGTCGAAATCCCGGGCCGCCTCGTACATCTGCCCGAAGCCCGTGCTCAGGCTGAACGCATCCCAGCGGCGGTCGCCCGAGCCGTCGTAGTCCAGGAACCAGATGAGGCTGCTCACCTGGGGCTGGGCGCTGATCTCCCCGTACGCGGCTTGTAGCCAGCCGGGAGGGTAGTTCTGCGCCGGAGGAATGGGGTCGTCGGGCGTGTAGGTGTTGGTGGAGGTGATGTACAGGGGCAGGCCGCGGGTGGCGTCGCGGCTGTTGATCACGTCCAGCCAGTCGCGGTAGACGCGGAATCCCATCTGCGCCCGACCCCACTGGGGGCTGTGCAGGTCCATGTGCGGCTCTTGCGCCCGCTGCTCCGGACTGAGCGCGGCCGCGTGGGGACGGCCCGGCGCCTGGGCCGCGAAACCGTCGGGCAGGGTCAGGGCCTGGCCCGCGGCCTCTTTGGCCCGGGCGCTCTCCACCAACCGGGCCAGCAGCGCGTTGAAGTAATTCAGCCAGGGCGCGTCGATGCGGTAGGGCAACGCCCCATCCTGGGCGGCGCTCCAGGGCTGGATGGGGCCCGCGAGCACCCGCAGGCCCGGCCGCGCCAGCTTCACCATCTGCACCGCGTTGTCCCTGCGGTCGGTCGCGAGGCCATAGCCGTTGATGACCCGCGCCACCCACTCGGGCGTGAGAGGATGATCGGGCGTGGCCCCATTGTAGCCGGAGCCCAGTTGCAGGGCGTAGATGCCGATCAGGCGCTGGTCTCGGGCCAGACGCTGCAGATAGGCCAGATATTCGGCCAACGCGGCCTCGTCACCGGTGGGCGGCAGGGGCTGGCCCTGGTCGAAATCGACGCGCACGATGACCCGCTGGCCCTGGCCCGCGTCCTGCTGCACCCGCTGCGCCAGGTCATCCACGCCCCAATAGGGCTGGTTGGCCAGGCGGGCATAGGTCAGCTCCACCACCCAGCCGCTGCGGCCATGCCAATCCCGCCGGGGGTTGGGAAAGACCACGCCCAGTTTGGTGGGAGTGCGGGGTTGGGGTGTTGGGGGCGAGGGTGCATCCCCCACGCGCCAGCGGCCTCGCTCCGCGCAGCCCGCGTGGCAATCGGTGTAGAAGATGATCTCGCCACCGGGACCGGGGTCGGGAATGGTCCAGCGCCATTCCCAGGGCGGTGCGTCCTGCTCGGGGCGTTTCCAGGCGTCGGGCTGGTGAGGCGCGGCGTTCCAGGTGAGGAGCACATAGGCCCAGGGTTGGGCGTCCTGGATGGTGATGTGCAGGGGTTGGCCGGGCTGCGGGGGCGAGGGATCCAGGCGGATCTGCGGCCAGGGCTGGCGGCCCAGGCCCGCGGGCGTCTGCACCATCACCTGCCCGCGCAGGGGCAGCAGCCAGATGAGCGCCAGCAGGAACCCGGCCAGCAGGGGCCATTTGAAGCGGTGTAGCCAACGCATGATGCGCTTCATCCTTTATTCTCCGTAAAGATGGGCAAGATGAAGCTGGCGCACAGACCCCGATCCTGGCCCGGCGCCGGGCTTTGCAACTCCAGACGACTGTGGTGATGTCGCAAAATCTCGGCCGCCAGGGCCAGGCCCAGCCCGCTGCCCTCGCTTTGTTCGGGATGGGCCCGGTAGAAGCGTTCGGTGACCAGAGGCAGGTGGTCGGGCGGGATGCCGGGGCCGGTGTCGCACAATGAGAAACGCACGCCCGCGGATGCCAGCTCCAGGTGCACGCGCGCCTCATCCCCCGGCCGGCAGAATTTGAGCGCGTTGTCCAGCAGATTATGGATGGCCCGCCGCAGCCAGGTGGCGTCCCCCAGAACCAGGGGCAGGTCTTCCTCCGCGGTCAGGCTCAAGGCCACGCCTTTGCCCTGGAACGCGGGCGTCATTTCGGTGATGATCTGGCCCACCAATTCGGCCAGGGGCAGCGGACGCAAGGCCAAGTGTTCTCGCGTCTCCAACTGGCCCAGGTCGAACATATCGGCCACCAGCGCGCGCAGATGCCGGGCCTCGGCCGCGGCCATATCCAGGGCCTGGCGGGCCGTCTCCTGGGGCAGATGCCCCTCCCGCAGCAGGTTGAGATTGGTGAGGATGATGGAGAGGGGCGTGCGCAATTCGTGGGAGAGTTCCTTGAGCAGGAAATCCACCAGTCGTCCCCGTTGCGCAGCCAGGCTCACATCCTGCAAGAAAACCCAGACCTCGTGCGGACGGGGATGAATACGCCAATGCAGGGTGCGACCATCGGGCAGGGCCACGGTGCGCTGCACCAGGCGGTCTTGAGCCAGGGCCTGGGCCATATCCTCCCGCAAGGTCTCATCCCAACCGACGTCCTCGGACAGTTGCGCCGCGTCGTCGGGGAGCTGAAGCCAGGCCCGGGCCAGATCATTGGCCGCGAGCAAGCGCGCGTCCGCGGCCAGGCGCATCATGCCCACGGGCGCGTGATCCCAGGCCGTGCGGTCGAGCTGGCGGCCGCGCCGGCGCTGACGATAGCGTTGCAGCCACGCGCCCGCGGTCGCGGCCAGCATCAGCAGTACCAGCAGCAGGGTGAGGGCCAGACGGAGATCGAGAGTGAGCATGATCTCGCGTAGGATACACCATTCCCGCGGTTTCTGAAAGTCGGCCAGCATTGGGCCATGCGCTATCGGGTCGAGCGCGCGGCTTCGGGCCTGCTGCTGCGCCTGAACCTGACCACGCTGCCAGCCGGGCCGCTATCCCTCCGCCTTATCGCAGTGGAACGGACGGTGGAATGAGGGACAACCCAACGACGGATCGAGGCTATGCTTGCAAAATCTGAATCATTTCTCCATGGATGAGCCCATTGGTTGCCAATACGCTGCGTCCGTAGGGAGAAAACATTGAACCGTCCACTCGCGTCACGCTTCCCCCTGCCTCTGTCACGATGAGCGCGCCCGCGGCCATGTCCCACGGTTCCAGATCCAGCTCCCAATAGCCATCAATGCGACCCGATGCCACATGGCACAGGTCCAACGCAGCGCTGCCGTCAGAGCGGAGGGAGACCACTCGCTTGAGGAAGCGACGCCACTCCTGGCCGTTATCGCGGTCGCTGGTCCAAGCGTCGTAGGGAAATCCCGAAGCCAGCAGGCTCTTCCCTAGTCGCTGGGTGGCGGAAACAGCGATAGAGCGACCATTGAGGGTGGCTCCCCCGCCGGCCCGGGCCGCGAAAAGCTCGTCCCGCGCCGGGTTATACACTACGCCCAGAACAATCTCTCCCGCCACCTCCAGGGCTATAGAGATGGCGTAACAGGGATAGCCGTGGGCGTAGTTGGTGGTGCCATCCAGCGGATCGATGAGCCAGCGGGGCGAGTCCGACTCCGCCCCCGAGCCGCCCTCCTCCTCGCCCAGAATCTCGTAGTTGGGAAACCGGCGGACGAGCTCCTCCCGCACAAAAGCCTCCACCCGCCGATCCATCTCGGTGACGGGATCGATAGCGCCTTTGTATCGCACATCCAGCGGGCGGGCATCCCAGCTGCGGGCAAGCAACATCTCGCCCGCGGCCCGAGCAATAACCCGGGCCGCGTCCAGCTCTCGCAGCCAGAACGTCATGAGATGCGCTTCCCCGTAGCCGCGTTGAACAGGTGGAGACGTTCTCGATCGAAGACAAGTTGCACGGGCGCGCCTTCCTGCACCCGATGCAAGAACCGCTCCTCGATAACCGCCTTGATAGCCTGTTCGCCCAATCGCAGGGGCACGATAGCTCGCGAACCCAGCAACTCAATGACCTCAACCTGAGCTGTAATGGGCGGCGTCGCTCGTCGATTGCTCAAAGAGTTGGGCAGATGAATATCCTCCGGTCGCACGCCCAGAATCACCTCTCCGTCGGGCTCCTGCAAACCCAGTGGAATGCGAATGTGCGGGGAGACGAAGTCCCCGTTCTCCAATCGCCCCGCCAGCATGTTCATGGCCGGACTGCCAATGAAACCCGCTACAAAGAGGTTTTCAGGCTGAAAATAGATCTCACGCGGGGTTCCTTGTTGCTGGATAACCCCGCCCTGCATGACGACGATTTGGTCGCCCATGGTCATGGCCTCCTCCTGATCATGGGTGACATAGACTGCGGTCGCGTCCAATTCCCGATGCAGTTTCAGGAGTTCAGTGCGCATCTCCACCCGAAGTTTGGCGTCGAGGTTGCTCAGAGGTTCATCGAAAAGGAATGCGTTAGGATTGCGCACGATGGCTCGGCCAATGGCCACCCGTTGCTGCTGGCCGCCCGAAAGCTGCCTGGGCTTGCGCTTGAGCAGGTTGCCGATGCCCAGCATGGCCGCAGCCCGTTGCACTCGACGGTCGATCTCCTTTCTGTCCACCTTGCGGGCTTGCAATCCGAACGCGATGTTATCATACACGCTCATGTGAGGATACAGGGCATAGTTTTGGAAGACCATGGCCACGTTCCGGTCTTTGGGCTCCAGGCCGGTGACGTCTTGATCCCCGATGTAAATCTTGCCCGAGGAGACGGTCTCCAGCCCGGCGATAAGGCGCAGGGTAGTGGTTTTGCCACAGCCCGAAGGCCCCACCAGCACAGTGAAACTGCCATCCTCAATGTGTAAGTTCAGGCCTTTGACGACATGCACGTCGCCGAAATACTTTTCGATCTGTTTGAGGCGAATATCCGCCATAAGTTCACTCCTATTAGTATTTGACGGCGCCGCCGCCCAATCCTTTGACGAGATATTTCTGAATGAAGAAGGAAACGATAAGAACAGGCACAATGGCGATGAGGATAGCCACAGCCATTTTGCCCATCTCAATGCCGCGAAAGGTCCAGAACCCGGCAATGGCCACAGGCAAGGTTTTGTTGTTACCGCCGCTGAGAATCAGGGCATAGAACATGTCGTTCCACGAAAGTACAAAGCCAAAGATGGCGGCGGCCGCCAGGCCAGGGCGCACCGTTGGCAAAACCACCTTGTAAAAAGCTTGAAACTGGGTGTAGCCATCCACCATGGCCTGTTCCTCCAATTCCTTAGGCACTTCATCGAAAAAGCCAATGAGGAACCAGGTGATGACCGGGGTGACAAAGGTGAGATGGGCCGCGATGAGCGCGATGTGCGTGTCCAGCATTTGCAGGTTGAACATGAGCAGGAACAAGGGCACGATGAGCACGGCCGGAGGCAGCATCTCTGCGGCCAGGATGCTGAAGCGCACCGGCCCGCCGCCGGTCTTGAAGCGGGAAAAGGAGTAGGACGCGGGCGCAGCCACCACGAGCGCGATGAGCACGGTGCTCAGGCCCACGATGACGCTGTTCAACAGATAGCGGGGGACGTCCGATTCCAACAACACCTCGCGCCAGTTAGCCAAGGTGGGTTGGAAAAGCCAGACGTCAGGTTGGGCCACCAGCACGGTAGGCTTGAGAGAGGTGAGAAAAATCCATGCGTAGGGGAAAAGCACAACGATGAGTGCAATAATGAGGATGAGAGTGCCTCCCCAGTCGCCCAGGGTGCGTCGCCAATAGCGGGAATCGTTCATGTCACGCCTCCTCCTTGGGAGTCATCAGGCGATAGAGGATGATGACCAGCACCATGGTGATGAGGATGAGCACATAAGCCATGGCCGCGGCCTCGCCCATGCGGAAGAAGCGGAATGCGACCTTGTAGATGTAGTAGAGAATAGTCTCGGTGCTGTCACCTGGGCCACCGCGAGTGATCGCATACACATATTCGAAGACCTTGAAAGCATCCAGGCCGCGAATAATGAGCGCCACCAGGATTACCGGTTTCATCAATGGCAGCGTGACTTTACGCAGCGTAAAGCCCCAGGAAGCGCCATCCACGCGCGCGGCCTCGAAGGGCGCGGCAGGCAGGGATTCCAGGCCGGCCAGGAAGAGGAGCAGCATGAAGGGCGTCCATTGCCATACATCGATGAGAATTAAAGAAAACAACGCCTGCCCGGAGCCAAAGAAATCGATCTGGATGCCCAACTTGCCCAGCAGATAGGGCAGGACGCCCAATTGTTGGTTGAGGAGGAAGCGAAACATCAACCCCACGGCGATGGGCGTGATGAACATGGGCGTGAGCAAAATGGAACGAAAAACGTTTGTGAAACGGTGGCCGGGCCGGTGCAGGAGCAATGCCAGACTGAAGCCCAGCATTGTCTCCAAAAAGACAGCGCCAAAGACGAAGACCAACGTATTGCGCAGGGCATTCCAAAAGGAGGGATTGCTCCCCAATTCGATATAGTTCTTCAACCCGACGAAGCGGATATCCTCCAGCGCAGTCAAAGAGTAGTCGTGCAGAGAGACCCAGAATGAGAAGACCAGGGGATAGACCAACACCACCAGCAGCGCCAGGGCCAGCGGCACGATCAATCGAACAGAAAATGGAAAAAAAGAGCGTCGGGTGATCATGAAAAACCCCTTGTGTGAAAGGCAAGAGAGGGCGACGCACTTCCATAAATGGGCTTGAAGCCTGTTTTCGAGTGCGTCGCCCTGGGTCGCTATCGATTCATAATCTCTTCGACCTGTTTGGCTGCATCATCCAATGCCTGTTTGGGCTCTTTCTGGCCCGCCACAGCCGCATTGAGCTCGGCGCCCACCACGTCGATAACCTCCTCAGCGTGGTCGCCGGTGGCCAGAGGCTCTGCATCCTCCAGGATCTTGAGCACGGTGGTGTAATACTGCTCACCAAAGCCCTTTTCCCAGACCTCCTTATCTTGCAGCACGCTGGTGCGAATCGGCGCGCCGCCCATAATGACTCGTTCCTTGTCCACCGAAGGTGAGGTCAGCCAGGAAATATACTTCCAGGCAGCGTCCGCGTTCTGGGAATTCTTGGGGATAGCCCAATGCCATGCCCCCAACACCGCCTTGCCGCCCGGCACCTCGTAGAGCTGGAACTTGCCAGCCAGATCGCCTGCGGGGCCGTCCGGCTTGTTCAGGGTGGGGAGCATCCAGTTGTAGCTGAGCATGGTCGCGGCCTGGCCCGACGCCATGGCGCGCAGCGCCTCATCAAAGCCCCAATTCAGGGAATTGGGCGGGGCGGCAGTGTTGTAGGTGTCGATATACAGTTGCAGGGCCTTGAGCGCAGCATCATTGTTGATGATAACATTGCCCTGATCATCCATGAGATCGCCACCTTTGCCATAGAGCCAGTTTTTCCATTCCTCGAAGATCTTGTAGCCTCGCTGTGGCTGCATGGCCGCGCCATAGAAATCATCCGTGGTCAGGGACTGCACTGTCTTCACGTAATCATCCACGGTCGCGGGCGCGCTTAAGCCCTTATCATCGAAGATATCTTGGCGCACGATAAGACCCAGCGCATAATTGTAGTAAGGCGCGCCATAAATCTTGCCATTGACCTCGCCGATATCCCGCAGAGGCCCGACGAAATCGTCATAGTCATACCCGTCAGTCTTGGCGATATAATCATCGAGAGGGGTGAGATAACCAGCGTTGCCAAATTCGTCCATCCAGGGGTTATCGACGATAATAATGTCATAGGTGGCCTTGGGCGCCAGGAATGAGGTCAGGATTTTATCCCGCATGGCGTCATAGGGCATTGCATCAAAGACGACATCAATATCCGGGTTGTCGGCTTTGAACTTCTTGGTTAGCGCCACCACGATGTCATAATCCGGCACCTCTTCCATGATGACGTTCAGGGTCACCTTTTCCGCCTTGGCCGGCGCCTCAGTGGGCTTCGCCTGGCTTTCCGCAGGCTTGGGCGCGGCGGTGGGTTGTGCGCCCGTACATGCGCTGACGACCAGAGCCAACAACAGACTCAATGCCAGCAAGAGAATAAAACGACGATGATGTTTCATGAGTTTCCTCCGTTGAGTGAGAATGGGTGGGAAATTAGAGGTTGGAGATTTATAGAGATTTCCGCAGCCGGCCAGACCGCAAAAGAAGCGCATCAATCCATCCATGCGCCGCCGTTGACATCGACAGCCTCACCGGTGATGAAATTGGCCAGGGGAGAGGCCAGGAAGAGAACGACTTTCGCCACATCCTCGGGCGTTTCCAATCGCCCCAAAGGCGTATCTTCGATGTACAGCCGCTGCACCTCTTCCACGCTGACGCCCCGGAGCTGCGCCTCCCATTGTAGTTCCCGCTCTTGCATGCCCGTGCGCACATAACCAGGACACACCGCGTTGACCAGGATTTTATCCGGGCCAAATTCGCCGGCCATGGCCTGCGTCAACCCCACCACCGCGAACTTGGAGGCCACATAATGGGCCAGGAAGGGGGCGTTGCCTCGCTTGCCAGCCATACTGGCCGTATTGATAATGCGCCCGCGAACGCCGTCAGCATCCAACGGCTGCCTGAGCATCTGCCGCACCACGACTTGGGAACACAGAAACGCGCCCTTGGCATTGATGTCCATATTGAAATCCCAGTCCCCCTCTGTCAGATCCACAAAGCGATTCATGGTGCTGACGCCCGCGTTATTGCACCAGATATCTAATCTGCCCCAGGCGTCGGCGATGGCCCGCACCACCGCTTCCGCCTCGGGCTGATTGGTCACATCCAGGTGCATGGCCTCAGCCGCCCCGCCCTGGGCCAGGATCTCATCCCGCACCCGCTGCGCCGCGGCCTCATCGATATCAGTAACCATGACTTTGGCGCCCGCATCGGCCAGCGCCAGCGCGATGGCGCGGCCGATGCCCCCGCCCGCGCCGGTGACTCCTGCCGTTTTGCCTGTCAACAACTTCATAGCGCCTCCTGAGAAAGCCTGGGGAATAGACCGCGGTTGCGCTCGTAGAGCTCGCGATAGATGGCGAAAAGTTCGTCGTATCGGACGGCTCGATGGAGATTGGGTTCGATGACATGGGGCACACGAATAAAGCGCTCGATTTCGCTCCAATCATCGAACAGGCCCGCACCCATGCCCGCGATGAATGCCGCTCCCAGGGAGGAGCCGGGATGCTGGGCGATGGGCTCCAGGGGGAGGCCCAGGATGTCCGCGGTCACCTGCTTCCAGAGCTGAGATCGGGCGCCGCCGTTGGTCACCCGCGCCCGCGTCGCGGTCAACCCCCGCTCCGCCAACACGGCCAGATGATGCCGGAATCCGTAGGCAATGCCCTCGAGGATGGCCCGATACACATGACCGCGGGTATGGGTGAGGGTGAGGCCGAAGAACACGCCTCGGGCCAAAGGATCGTGAATGGGCGTCTTCTCGCCCAAGAAGTATGGGAGCATGATCAGTCCTTCACTGCCCGCGGGCGTGGACAGCCCCTCTGCGTCGAGCTGAAGATAGTCCGCATCTCCTGCGAAGTGCTGCTTGAACCACTTGATGATGCTGCCGCTGGCCGCCATGCAGCCATTGAGTAGATATTTGCCAGGAATGACATGATAATCCAGAAAAAGTCGGGCATCGATGATCAAATCATCCAGACTGTAGAGGATATCCCCCGCGCCGCCCAGCTTCACCAGCAGATCTCCGGGAGCCTTGAGTCCAGCAGAGAACGCGGACGCGATGTGATCGGCGCTGCCCGCGACCACGGGCGTTCCCGCTTTCAGGCCTGTGTGCGCCGCGGCCTGAGGCGTGACCTGCCCCGCCACGTCGGCGGGCCAGTGGATCTCCCCCAACCAGCTGCGGTCGATCGCGCTCAGCGCCAGCAGCTCCTCATCCCAGTCCTGCCGGTGCAGGTCAAAGAGGCCGCTTTCCAGCGCCCAGTTGCGCTCCGCGGAGAACTGCCCCGTGAGTTTGTGCACGACGAAATCGTAAGAGCCCATGAGATGCGCGGCCCGCGCCATGATCTCGGGATGATGCCGCCGCATCCACAACAGCTTGGGACCGATGCTCTGCTGGGTGATGGCGCTGCCCGTGCGGGCCAGTACATCCGCCTCATCCAGCCGTTCCCGAAACTCCAGGATCTCCCGGTGCGCCCGGGCGTCGTTTTGCTGAATCGAGGGATACAGCACGCGGCCCTGGGCGTCCAGCAGGATGAGAGTGGGCACCATGCCGCTGACACCTACGCCCGCCACGGCCTCGGGCCCCAGACCCGCCTGCGCCAGACAGGCGCGGGTCACCGCGGCCACGTTCTCCCACCATGCCTCGGGGTCTTCCTCGGCCCACCCGGTCTGCGGCGAACGCAGGGTCGAGGGGGCCTGGGCCTCGGCAATGACGCCCCGTTCCGGGTGCAGCAGGATGCCTTTGGTGGCCGTTGTGCCAATGTCGATGCCTAGCAAGACCATCTCAACCATTCCTCACGCGGCGCACTTCCGCCATGAACGCTTTCACCCGTTCGGGGTCCACGGGATTCCATGTGTGGCCATCCACCTTCAGGCTGGAGCCCACGATGACGCCGTCGGCCACTTCCAGATATTGAGCGATGTTGCTGGCCTTGGCGCCTGTATTCAAAAACACAGGCGTCTCATCCCCCACCGCCTCTTTGGCCTCGACCACCAACGAATAATCGGGCTCCGCACCCGCCATGGGCCCGGCGATGAGAATCACATCCACCAGAGTGGAGACCACCGCGCTTTTGGCCCGCTGCGCCACGCTGCGATTCCCCAGCGGCGAGGCGAATTCGGGCGTAATGTTGGCGAAGATGCGTACATCCTCAGCATCGATCTGCTTGCGATAGCGGTAAAGCGCGGCCGCATCGGGCGCCCACAGCCCCATGTCGCTCTCGTACACCCCGGTCACCACCTCACGAATAAAGGATGCGCCTGTGGCCTTGGCGATGGCGATGGGCGCTTTCGGGTCCCACAGGAAATCCACGCCGAAAGGTCGATCCGTGGGCCGCAATTCTGTAATGACACGGGTCATGACCGCGACGGCCTCGAAATCTGCGCGAAAAGAATAGGGACGGTCGTCCTCATTGCAGAACATGATGGCGTCCACCCCGCCATCCAGCAGATGCCTCACATCCTGTCGCATGCGCTCCACCATGCCATCCACGCCCAAACCGGAGTCGTAGCGGGGCGTCCCCGGCAATGCCGGGAAGTGCGCCATGGCGATGACTGGTTTGGAAACACCGAATAAATCCTTGAGAAATTGGGTCATGAAATATGCCTCCTGTGGCTCAATGAGCAATAACGAAAAAAGGCATGGCGCGAAGTACGCGTCCATGCCGGTCTCACACCAAAATCACCTCAATATCCCGCTCTTGTAAGACCGATACAATGTCGGGCGAGAGCGAGTCATCGGTGATGATGCGGGTAATCTTCTCCAATGGGGCCACCGCGGCGAATGCCACTCGTCCGAACTTGCTGGCGTCCGCCACCACTGTCACCTCTCGGGCGCTGCGGAGCATGGCCTGTTTCACCAGCGCATCCTCAATGTTATACTCCGTCAGCCCTGCGTCGAGATCGATGCCTCCCACACCCAAAAAGAGCTTGTCCACAAAAAAATTGCGAAACGCGTCTTCAGCCATCCGCCCTACCAGGGAGAGCTCTCCCGGCCTGAGAATGCCCCCCGTGAGAATGACGCGGCTATGGGGATTCTCTGTCAGCAGTCCGGCGATACGGTAGCTGGGCGTGATAACTGTGAGATTATGTTTATCTTTGATCGCTTGCGCCACCTCCAACGTGGTTGTGCCCACATCCAACGCCAAACTGTCTCCATCATGAACAAACTCGACCGCCTTCCGGGCGATGCGCCGCTTTTCTTCCCGATGCTCAAGGCTGCGATTGAGAAAAGGTGGCTCGTAACCCCGACTGCGGGCGGGGATGGCGCCCCCATGCACCCGTTGCAACAATCCCTGCTTTTCCAACGCGTCCAGATCCCGCCGCACCGTCATCTCCGATACGCCAAAACGGGCGACCAAATCGGAGACTGAGACCGAATTTTGGATTTCTAACAGATGCAAGATGGCCTGATGGCGTTGATGAGATCGCACAGCGATTGCTCCAAAAAAGTAACTGTGTTTGCTTATGTTTGTATTATACATTATTCGTGTTCGATTGTCAAGGGTCAACAATCATTTTCAAACACCATAATTGCATTAAAGGGCTTTGGGCATTATCATTCAAAACCATCTTTGCAATTTCTCCGTCAAATGTCATACGTCATACGTCATACGTCAAAAGAGCCTTGAATATCCTTGGGCGGCATCTGCTGGCAAAGGACGGCAATGGGGGTGATTGTAAAGTTTTTGACATTCATAATCGCGTAATGATATGATCCGGATGCTAAACTGTTCATCATTCTCTATTGCGCTATGTTCGAAAACACCTACATTGTTTCCATGAACTGATGATTCAAGGAGGGAAATCATGTAGCGCACTCTTTGGGTTTGGCCAAAAAGAACGCTGTTTTCGCCAGATTTTTATGCTACAAGGCCTTGAAAAGCCTGACCTCAAAAAGAAACGGGTGCGTCCTTTTTCGGTTGAAGCGTTTGCCACGTCCGCCCGGCGATGAAGTCGCCGGGCTACAAAACAGCGCCGGATAAATCCGGCTAGTACACGAAGGCCTAAATGATTGTATGGTTTGCTATGATAATGCGCCGCGCCGGATGTGCGATCCGGCGCACTTTTCCCGCTTAACCCGCCGGATTGCGAATCCGGCTGGACGCAAGCGCATGCAGCCAACCATACAACGACTTACGCCTCCTTGTACTAGCCCCGCAGGGGCGCTGTTTCTAGCCGGGGGACTTCATCCCCCGGCGCTGGCCGCGGGCGCGAAGCGCCCCGTTAATGAATGGATTATTCTTTCCAACTCATTTGGGACGCACCCAAAAGAAACCAACGTGAATTGTTGCACGTGGGGGACGAGAAAGGAATTCGTCGTTTTTGAGAGCAGGAGTTCAATGCCTGTTGATTGTCTTTTCGGGAGTTCGCGTTATGACAAAAAAATACTACCTTCAAGTCGAGGCGGTCAATCTCGACGCCTTCGTGTACGACACCAACGACATCAGCACCATTCGGGGAGGAAGCCATGTGTTGCGCCATGCCATCGAAAGGGAGCTGGCCCAAAGGCTGAAGGCCAAAGGTTTCACCCCCATCGCCACCGCGGCCAGCCTGGGCCTGTTTTCCTTCGAGGCGGAAGAGGATGTGGACGCGGTGAGGAGGCGGGTGGTGGCCGATGTCTTGGGGCAATTGGATGCGTTGACGGATCATCATGCCACCTTTCAGGCCGCGGTGGCGCCCGATGCTGGGGATTTCCGCCAGGTCACCCAACAGTTGCAGACGCAAATCCGCCGTCAACAATGGCGAACGCCTACGGTGCGGCCGCCCGAGTTCGAACCCACCGAACAGGAGGGATATCTGGATGGGTGGCGGCCTGGGGTCGTGCCTTATCGGGTGGATCCCGATGTGAGAGGGGCCAAGATCAGCCGCGCCACCGCGTTTCGCAGGGAGCAAGGACGCAGAATCAAGCACGGGCTCTTCCAAGAAGTGGGGGAAGGCCTGGTGGAAGATGACCAGGCGTGGTTGGCCGCGAAAGACCTGTCCCTTTTGGCATCCCTGCCCGAAAAAGGGATACTCCATGGCAAAATCGCGTACCTCCATATCGATGGCAATGGGTTCGGAGCCATCCGGCATGAAACATGCCAAACGCCCGAGTTGCGCGCGGCCTTTGATCACACCATTCAGGAACGCGTGCGCAATGCGTTTCTGAAAGCGCTGCTGGCCCAGGCCCGCCATGACCCCGATTTCCTGGCCGAGGATGCCGAAGGGCGCACCGCCCTGCGCATGGAAGTCCTGCTGTGGGGCGGGGACGAAATGACTCTGGTCGCGCCCGCATGGAAAGGCCTGGAGGTGCTGGAACGCTTCTATCGCCAGGCCCAAGGCGTTTCCTTCCAGGGCATTCCGCTGACCTATCGCGCTGCGCTCATCTTTGCGCATCACAACGCGCCGATATTGTTGCTCAACCGGCTGGCGGATGCACTTCTGGCCCGCACCAAGAAGGACATCCAGCCCCTCAGGGAAAAGAACGCAGCCCATTACCTGGTGCTGGAATCCTTCGATATGCTGGGCAGCTCGTTGGACCGATTCATCGCCGGCTATTACGATGAAACGCACCATCCCGTTTACCCAAAGCTGCTGTTGCCAGCTTCGGAATTGCCTGCCCTGAAGAAGCATTTGCACACCGTGGTGCGGTATGCGTCCAAGGGCCGGGTCCTGGATGTCATCCGCCGATTGCGAGCCGGTGGGGACGTGGATGCCGCGGACCTGGCATCCTTTATGCTGGCCACCGTGGACCCCGCCCACCAGGCACGCGTCCAGGATGCCATCGAGCGCATCATCGGAAATGTGCCGGAACGCTGGTATCTCATCGCAGACCTCTGGGATTATGCCAAGGAGTGGAACGGATGAACAACCATTATCACATCACCATCACCTTGAAAGTGCTGGGCCCTTTTCTGACATCCGCGGTCAATCCCCAGGAGTATGGCGTAGACCGATGGTTTTTCCGAAACGAACAGGGCGCATTGACCATCCCCGCCAGTCACTTCAAAGGCAAGCTGCGCATGGCTTTGGAGGAACTGGCAGAGCTGGGGGATTTCGTGCGGGGCGAGGATATCGATCGCTGGTTTGGGCGCCCCAGCGGAGATGAAAGGGGCCACTATGAGCCCCGCCCGGGCAAACTGCGCTTTGGCCATCTGGTGGGCGAGACGCCCCAGGAGACCGCGTATCGAACCCGCGTCAGCATCCATCCTGTGACCCAAACCGCGGCCGAAAACCTCTTGCGCACCGTGGAAGACCCTATCCCCAGCGGAGAGGTGGCCACCTTTTCGGGGCTGGTGCAGTTTGTGACCGCGGATGCGGAGGAGGCGAAGCGGATCGCGCGGGCGTTGCGCCTCGCGCTGGTCTGGTTACCGCATTTGGGCGCGGAAAAGGGAGTAGGGTTTGGACGCCTGCAATGGGCGCAGGTTTCGGAACCCCAGGCCGCGCCCCCTCAGCAAAAGCCCCTGGCGTTCCTATCTGGGGATGCGTTGCATTTCCATCTCAAGCCTCTGGAGCCCATCCTGGTGGGGGGCGTCAAGAGCCGACGAAGCAATTTCGTGGAATCGCGTCGGGAACTTTCGGGCGGGGTGATCAAAGGCGCGCTGGCGGAGGCGCTGAATGAAGCCTTTGGCATCGAACCCCTGGCCCGTAAGATCGAACCCACCGAGGCCCATCGTTACCCGGGCTATGAGCACCTGGTCGCCCATTTCTCCGCGATCCGCATTTCTCATGCCTTTCCGGCCCTGGCAGGCAGCCCACGCCCCGTGCGAAAGCCCATCTCTCTGGCCTCTTATGGTCCCGACGCGGTCTACGATACGGCCCTGGCCACGGACGAGGACCTGCTGCGCCAGGGAAAGGCCCCCGCGTTTTTCGTGGACTGGAAGGGTTGGGAGCCTTACGCCGGCGGCGCGGAACCCCGCATGGTGTATGTGACCCGCACCGCCATCGATGATGTGACCCGGCGGGCCGCGGAAAGTCAGCTTTTCACCTACGCGTTCATGGCGCCGGTGGATGAAAGGGATCAAGAGCTGGCCTGGATAGGGAA
>JALWDV010000143.1 GCA_027036755.1 Anaerolineae bacterium | reverse complement strand
CCCCCGATACTCGCAGCGCTCGTGTTCGGGGGAGGGAGACGCCCATCTGCTACACAAATTGGCAAAGCGATGGGCTCCTCCCCCTGCAAGGCGTCAGCCGAAGCGGCGGGAGGCCGGGAGGGGGGGCTTTTCACCAGGCCAAATTTAAAATGGCTGGACGTGTTTGGAGGGAATTTGACATTGTCCAACTACTAACGTAGCAAGGTCAAAAACCACGACGACACGAAGGCGCGAAGGGTGAGAAATAAGGACTTTCTTCGTGTCTTCGTTCCTTCGAGCCTTCGTGGCAATGCGTTTTCCAGGCCGAATCAGGCCACCTGAGCAGTTACTTTTGGCATGGTTCATTCTCATTCAAAACCATCTTTACAATTTCTCCGTCAAACGTCATGCGTAAAACGTCAAAAAGAGCCTCTTCGCCACGCTTTGACGTTTGACGCTTTACGTTTGACGTGCGTTGTCAGGCGTTGACCCTATTGAAACTGTAAAGCTGCAGGAAGGACGATCTGAACCATGCCTTACTTTTTATTTCCAATAACGTCTAATCAACCATCATGATCCTGGTTGGTCTGATTGGCTGGCCCGTGGGCCATTCGAAATCGCCCGCCATGCACAACGCCGCTTTTCGCGCGGCGGATGTGGCCGGCTATTACGCGCTGCTGCCCGTCCGCCCCGAGCGGGTGGGCGAGGCCGTGAGGGGCTTGCGCGCGCTGGGGTTCCGGGGAGCCAACGTCACCGTGCCCCACAAGAAG
Organism: Anaerolineae bacterium; assembly: GCA_027036755.1. Classification (GTDB taxonomy): domain Bacteria; phylum Chloroflexota; class Anaerolineae; order J102; family J102; genus M2005. The sequence goes on along the minus strand of JALWDV010000143.1, from coordinate 853 downwards.
GCCGTCATGCCGTTTATGGATGAATTGTCGCCCGAAGCCCGGGCCATCGGCGCGGTCAACACCATCATCGTGCAGGAAGATGGCGCGCTGGCGGGCCACAACACCGACGCCGCGGGCTTCATGGAAGACCTGCAGGCGCTGGGCGCGCCGCTGGACGATCTGAGGCAAAGCGCGGCGCTGGTGCTGGGCGCGGGCGGATCGGCCCGGGCCGTGACATACGCCCTGGCCTCCCGTGGCGTCCCCGTCCGGCTTCTGGCCCGCAGGCCCGAGCAGGCCCAAACGCTGGCCGGCTCGCTGACTCCGCATCTGCCCGCTGCGGGCTTGGTGACGGCCCACCCCTGGCCCGAGCTGCGCAGCCTGGCCGCCGACGCCCGTCTCATCGTCAACTGCACCCCCGTTGGCATGTCCCCCAACAGCGACGCGTCCCCCTGGCCCGACGATCTCCCCTTCCGGCCGCAGCAGATGGTGTACGATCTGGTTTACAATCCCCGCCGCACCCGGCTCATGGCCCAGGCTCAGGCGTCCGGCGCTCGGGCCTGGAACGGCCTGGGCATGTTGGTGTATCAGGGCGCGCGGGCCTGGTCACTCTGGACGGGGCTCCCCGCTCCCATCGAGGCTATGCGGGCCGCGGTCGAGGCGTGACCTGAAGCCGCCATCCGCTGGTGAGATGCCGGACGGATACGCAATCCTGCCGGCATCTCACCCCCTGAAATCCAAAGGGTGCGTCCCATTTCGGTTGGAAGCGTTTGCCACGTCCGCCCGGCGATGAAGTCGCCGGGCTACAAAACAGCGCCGGATAAATCCGGCTAGCCCCACAGGGGCGCTGTTTCTAGCCGGGAGACTTCATCCCCCG
>JALWDV010000142.1 GCA_027036755.1 Anaerolineae bacterium | reverse complement strand
GCCTCCCCTTTGCCCCCACCCCGACCCTCCCCCGATACTCGCTGCGCTCGTGTTCAGGGGAGGGAGATGCTCATCTGCTACACAAATTGGCAAAGCGATTGGCTCCTCCCCCTGCAAGGCGTCAGCCGAAGCGGGGGGAGGCTGGGAGGGGGCATTTCACCAGACGAAATCTGAAATCGCCGATTTGAATCGATGACGAGTTTCTGTTCTTTCAGAAGATCGAGCTATAATTGGCGGTTGCCAAAATCAAACTTCCCATGTAACTGCTAACGCACTCCGGTTCACAAACCACAAAGGGCACAAAGACACGAAGAAAAATGTATAAATTTCCCTTTGTGCCTTTGTGTCTTGGTGTTCTTAGTGGTTTTCGGGTAACGACCGGTGACGACCTTCGTAGTTACCTTCCCATGGAGATTTTCACGCAAGTGATCGCCCGCATCGCCGCCCGCACATCCGTCAAGCCCAAAGAGCTCGAACGCTTCATCAAATTCGCCATCGTCGGCGCCATCGGCGCTGTGGTGGATTTCGCCGTGCTCAACATGATGAAGATCGTCTTCGAGCACATGGGCCTGGGCGTGGGATGGAACATCGGTCTGCCCCCCCAGCAGATTCAGCTCATTGCGGCCAACATCATCTCCTTTTCCACCGCGGTGGTCAGCAATTTCACCTGGAACCGGCTGTGGACTTTCCCCGAATCCCGAGAACGCCCCATCGCCAGCCAGTTGGCCCAATTCGCCACCGTCAACGTCATCGGGCTGTTCATCAACACCCTCATCCTGGTTCTGATGGACGCCTATGTGTTCCGTCATTTTGTCGGCGACCGGCTGAGCTACAACCTGGCCAAGGCGTTCGCCATTGGCGTGGTGCTGTTCTGGAACTTCGGCGTCAACCGCATCTGGACGTACAAGGGGATCGAGTAGGTGTGAGCGTGGCCGGGCCATGAAAGTCGCTATCGATTACACGCCCGCAGCCTTGCAAGGCGCAGGCATTGGCCGCTACACCCGCGGCCTGGTGAACGCGCTTATCCCCCTGTTGGGGCCCGGGGATGAGCTGACGCTGCTTTATCCGCGCGGGGATGCGCCTTTCGCCCGCCGCGACTGGCCCGACCAGGTGCGCATCCGCCGTCTGCCCCTGCCCGACCGCTACCAGACCATCCTCTGGCATCGGCTGCGGCTGCCCCTGCCCGTGGAATGGCTGGCCGGGGACGCGGACATCTTTCACGCGCCCAACTTTTTGCTGCCCCCCGTGCGCCGGGCCAAAACCCTGCTCACCATCCACGATCTGGCCTTTCTGGTGCGACCCGAATACGCCTGGCCCGACCTGCGTCGATTCCTCGAAAAGGCCGTGCCCCGCTCCGTGGCCCGGGCCCATCACATCCTGGCCGATTCCGAGGCCAGCAAGCGGGACGCCATGCGGCTGTTCGGGCTGCCCGACGAGCGGGTGACAGTGGTGGGCGCGGGCGTGGACCCCCGGTTTCGCCCCATGACCGAGGCCGAGACCGCGGGCGTGCGAGCCAAATACGGCCTGGACTGGCCCTTCGTGTTCAGCATCAGCACCCTGGAGCCGCGCAAGAATTTCGATGGCCTGGTGCGGGCCTTTGCCCGGGCCCGCCGCGAGGCGAATCTGCCCCATCATCTGGTCATCGCCGGAGGCAAAGGATGGCTCTACGAAGACATCTTCGCTGCGGTGGAAGCAGAAGACGCGGGGGAATTCGTCCACTTTCCGGGCTACGTTTCCGATGACGATCTGCCTGCGCTCTACAATCTGGCCGATCTGTTCGCCTTTCCCAGCCACTACGAGGGCTTTGGCCTGCCTCTGCTGGAGGCCCTGGCCTGCGGAACGCCCGCGCTGGCCTCCGATGCCAGCAGCCTGCCCGAGATCGCGGGTGACGCCGCGTATCTCACGCCCGCCGATGATGACGAGGCTCTGGTCGCGGGCCTGAAGCATCTGCTCACCGACGCGTCCGCCCGCGCGGAACTGCGCGCCCGCGGGCCCGCCCAGGCTCGGCGCTTCACCTGGGACGCGGCCGCCGGGCGGCTGATGGACGTGTATCGGGCGCTGGCGGGGTGAGGCAGGGGAATTTTTCGATGCTTGACGCCAGCCGCGAGTTTGGGTATGATGATGCTCGAATCGTTCTTTGTAGCAAGTCGCAGGTAGCAGGTCTACATGCGCTTGCGTCCAGCCGGATTCGCAATCCGGCGGGTTGAGCGGGAAAAGTGCGCCGGATCACACATCCGGCGCGGCGCATCATCATAGCAAACCATACGATCATTTTGGCCTTCGTGTACTAGCCCGCTGAGTTCAGAGTGCAGGAGTAAAATACGTGAGCGATAAAAAACGAAACCGCAAATTGATTTCATTGCTGGTTGGTTTACCAGTGGTCTCGAATATTGTTTCTTTCGTCATCTTTGCGCCATTGTTTAGCCCTGGCAGCAATCCCGTAAGTGCCGATTTCCAACGCGCCAGCGCCATTTTGGGTATTGCACTACTGTTTATTGAAGTAGTTGCCCTCATTCTGGTGATAATATCCTTGCGTCGAGAAAACAGCGGCCTGGGAACCGTCATCAATTTTCAAAGGAACAAAATACCGCTTTATCTCCGCACGGGATTGTTGGCTCTACTCCCGACCTTGATAGCTGGCTGGTTATTCGTCCAAGCGCAGGTGTGGTCTGGTGTGAAAACTAACTTGTCCCAATTAAATCGGAGCGAAATTGTATTGTGGTTCGTTTTGATTCCTGTCGCAGCATCATTTTTAGAAGAGACGATTTGGCGCGGTTACACAATTCCTCGACTTCGTGGAACGTGGCGAAGCGTGGTGTTGAGCAGTTTGTCCTTTGCGCTATTTCATGGCATCTTCAATCCGTTAGTGCTTGTGGCGACGTTTGTGCAGGGAGTAGTCTGGGGCTGGGCATATCGCCGCACGGAAAGCACTGTCCCAGGAATGGCGCTGCATTTTCTAAGTCGTTATCTGATATTTGTTCCTGGATTTGGCTGAGATATTCAAAAAGCGAGTTAACCCACGTCGCTCATGCAAACGTTCGACAACTATCTTTTTACCGTTGATGTCTCATGGCCCGAACCCGCCGTCTGATCACCATCATCGTCGCCATCCTGGCGCTCCTGTTCCTGGCCTTTGGCTATTGGGGCCGATGGATCGCGCATCCCGCCGCGGGGTTGAACATCCTGGGCGTGGACCTGCCCGAGTACGTCAAGTTCGTGCCCGAGGCCCGCTACGGCGTCATCCCCATCAACCGGCTGGTCTTTTTCGCCATGCCCCTCTCCCTGGCCCTGGGCCTGATCCTCCTCGCCAGCGTCAGGATGCAGCTTTTGGTGTGGGTGCGGGGGCTGGCCGGGTTGTTGGCCATCCCGGTGGCGCTTTCCATGCTGCCCCCCGCGTGGACGCCGGGCCTGTTGATGACGCCCGAATTCCGCGCGCAAACCCTCGTCATCATGGCCCTGATGGCCGCGACGCTCCTCATCCCCCTGTGGAAGCTGCTCATCCCCGACTGGCTGCGGGGCGTATTTTTCATCCTGATTGGATTGCTGCCCCTGCCCGCGCTCAGCGCCTTCTTCAAGATCATGCCCGCGCTGGAAAAACTCTACAACCATCCCCTTTCGGCCAGCCCGGGCGTTTACTGGCTCGTTGCAGGCATGGCGCTGATGGCGGCGACCGGCGGACTGCTGATCTTCGGCGGCCGGCGCAGCAACGGGTGAAGGAGGCGGCGTCTCCTTCACTCAGGCCGTCGTTGGCTCCTCGTCTTCGGCCTTGAGGCGAATTCGGCTCTTTTCGGCGGGGAATTTGCCCTGAATATCGGCGTAAAACGATCTGATGAAGTCCATATCCGCCGAAATCTCCCCGGAAGGTGTGAAGATGGGGCCAAATCCCGCCTGATTGCGTCCGTAATCCACAAAACCCAGCACGATGGGAACGTGGGCGGCGCGGGCGATGTGGTAAAAGCCCGATTTCCAGTAATCGGTGTGGCGGCGCGTGCCTGCGGGTGGGATGACCAGCACCAGCTCCCGCCGACGGGCGAAGGCGTCCACCATCTGCTGCACCAGGTTGGTGGAGCGGCTGCGCTTGACCGGAATGCCTCCCAGCGCCCGGGCGATGGGCCCCAACGGGCCTCTGAACAGCTCCTCCTTGCCCATCCAATAAAGTCGCACGCCCAGGATATTGGAGACCAGGAACAAAAACAAGAAATCCCAGTTGGATGTGTGGGGCGCCGCCACGACGACGGCCTTTCTATCTGCGGGCAGGCGGCCGACAAACCGCCAGCCCATCAGGTGCAAGAATTTTGTGGCAAGCCAGGCTCTCATACGCGAAAGGAAGCGAGGAGGAGGAAAACGTGTGGATGGGGAATCAACAACCGGGGCCAACGCCGTCCAGGCCACTGGCGGGCAGCCAGACGGGCGTTTGCGCACCCTCTATTGTAACAGATACTTGATACCAATCCACATTGTTCATCCGCTCCTTGCGCCGGGCCTCCAGCGAGACTGAAACGGGGAAGACGCCCAGGTCTTTCCCCTCGGGCTGATCATAGGCGTGGGCGTTGGCCTTGACCTGAACCTGGCATTGCCCGGGCGGATAATCAACATTGCCGCCATTGCCGAAGAACACATTGATGCTGGCGAAAGCGCTGGTTCCGGGCGAATACGCCTCGATGACACCCGCCGCGCCCGCGGGCGCGTTGACTGCGAGCGCCACCGACCAGGCTCCTTCGCCGCCCGTCCCCACATTCGAGCCCTGCAGAACGGTGGCCTTTTCCGCCAGGATCGAGCCATCCAGGAGCCGCGCCCGCACCACCACATTGCCCTCGGGCAGGTTGCCGCCCGCACCGCTGACGACAAAGGTGGGGGGCAGCACCGCGTTGTTGAGCGGCGATGTGATGACGATGTGGGCGGGAGCGGGCGATGGCGTGGGGTAAACGGGGGGCGGCAACCTGCCCGAGGGCAATGTGGT
>JALWDV010000141.1 GCA_027036755.1 Anaerolineae bacterium | reverse complement strand
ATACCACATTGCCCCATATAAATCCACATAAAACCACATAACACCACATAACGCCACATATCGCCACATAACGCCTCATAACGCCACATAACGCCACATAACGCCACATAACGCCACATAACGTCACATAACGTCACATATAATCACATGATGTCAAACAACGCCATATGACGCCACATAACGCCACCTAACGCCACATAACGCCACATAATGCACATAACTCCACATGACGCAACATAACGCCACATAACCCCACATAGCGCCTCATAACGCCACGTAACGCCACAAAACACCACATACCACCACATATGAGGGCAAAACACCACATAATACCACATAACACCCATAACACCACACGACTCCACATAACACCACATAACGTCAAATAACGTCAAGTGACGCCACATAATATCTGATAAAGTCAGGTAACGTCACGTAACATCACATAACATCATATAACGTCACATACCGCCGCATAATGCCACATAGCGCCAAATAACGCCACATAACGCCACATGACGTCACATAACGTCACATAACATCACATGACGTCAAATAACGCCATATAACGACACATAACGACCCATAACGCCACACCTCGCCGCATTACGCCACATAACGCCACACATCGCCACATCACGCCACATAAGGCCACATAGCACAACATGACACCACATAACACCACATAACGTCAAATAACATCAAGTGTAGTCACATAACATCACATGAAGTCAGATGACGTCATATAACATCACATAACGTCATATAACCCCACATATCATCACGTGACATCAAACAACGCCACATAACGCCACATAACGCCACCTAACGCCACATAACGCACATAACTCCACATGACGCCCCATAACGCCACATATCGCCACAAAAAGCTACATAGCGCCACATAACGTCTCATGACGTCAAATATAATAAAGGGGGGGGGGACAATCAACGTCACATAACGCCTCATAATGACACATGACGACACATATCGACACATAACGCCACATAACGCTACATAACGCCACATAACGCCACACTGCGCCACATTACGCCACATAGCGCCACATAACGCCACATAACACCACATAACACCACATATCAGCACATAACACCACATAACACCATATAACACCTATTACACCACATGACACCACATAATACTAGATAACGTCAAATAACGTCAAATGTCGTCACGTAACATCACATGACGTCAGATAACGTGACATAACATCACATAACGTTACATAACGCCAGGTAGCGCCACATAACGCCACATAACGCCGAATAACGCCACAAGACGCCACATAACGTTACATAACGTCACAAAGCATCATATAACGTCACATTACGACACGTACCGACACATAACGACACATAACGCCACATAACACAACATAACGCCACATAACGCCAGAAAACTGCACATAGCCCCACATAACGTCACATCACGTCACATAGCGCCGCATAACACCACATATCAGCAAATTACACCACATGACACCACATAACAGCCATAACACCACAGCCATAACGCCACATAACGCGACATAACACCGCATAGTACCACATAACACCCATAACACCACATGACACCACATAGCACCATAT
>JALWDV010000140.1 GCA_027036755.1 Anaerolineae bacterium | reverse complement strand
CACCAAGAACACTAAGACACAAAGGCACAAAGGGGAATTTATACATTTTTTCTTCGTGTTCTTAGTGCCTTTGTGCCCTTTGTGGTTTATTAACCGGGGTACGTTAGCAGTTACGATTTTTCTCCTTTTTCTGTGAAAATCTGTGGAAATTTGTGGTTAGGATAAAAACGCCAGTGTCCAGACAGTATCTATCACATAGCTCCTCTTGTCAAGAATTATCTACCTTATTCCTGGACATTCACTAAGCGCCTAACGCGGCCGGCCCGGATTGCGCCCCGCTTGCGTTTGGAGCGCCCCCTTGCAGCGATCTACGATTGGAAAACAACGTTGGATGCGGTAGAATAGGGACACTTGTCCACTGCAAGTCAATCATTGCGATAGGAGTGTGAAATCATGTTTACCGAACGATTGCAGAACGCCATCAATGACCAAATCAACGCTGAATTCTATTCGGCTTATCTGTATCTTGCCATGTCGGCCCATTTCGAGGCGGAGGATTTGCCGGGCATGGCCCACTGGATGCGAATGCAGTACGAAGAAGAAGTCATCCACGCCATGAAATTCTTCGATTTTATGAATGATCGCGGCGCCCGCGTCGCGCTCAAGGCCATCGACGCCCCGCCCGCCGAGTTTGGTTCGGTGGTGGACGTCTTTGCCGAGGTGCTGGCCCATGAGCAGAAAGTCACCAGTCTCATCCACAATCTCTACACCCTGGCCATAGAGGAAGGCGATTATCCCACCCAGAGCCTGCTGAAATGGTACATCGACGAGCAGGTGGAGGAGGAAAAGAGCGCGTCCGAGGTGCTGGCCCGGGTGAAGATGGTGCAAGACTACCCGCCCGGCATCCTCATGATCGATCAGGAACTGGCCGGGCGGGCCGCGCCCACGCCGCCCGCCCAAGGGGAATAAGCGCCTTTTCGTCATGCCGAAGATGCTCTTTGTCTGCCTGGGCAACATCTGTCGTTCCCCTTCCGCCCAGGCGGTGTTCGAAGACCTGTTGCAGCCCCGCAACATCGCTGATATGGTGACCGTCGATTCTGCGGGCACGTCCGCTTATCACGTTGGCGAGCCGCCCTGTGGCGTCATGCAACGGGCGGCCCAACGTCGGGGCCTTGAGATGTCGCATCTGCGGGCCCGCCAGGTGCATTCTTCCGATTTCGAGCGATTCGATTACATCTACGCCATGGATCGGGCCAACCTGCAATATCTGCTGTGGATGGCTCCGCCCGAGCATCATCACAAGATCGAACTCTTTCTGGCCTACGCGCCCGATTTGGGGCCGGATGTGCCCGATCCCTACTACGGCGGCCGAGATCAGGCCGAGCGCGTGCTCGACATCATCGAAGATGGCGCGCTGGCCCTGCTGGAACATCTGCTAAAAACGGAGATATGTCCGTAGCGATGCAGGCCGCGGCGAGAAAACGCCCGCCAAAGCAACGCCGGAGATTATGCCACCCAGCGTCATGCGTAAAACGTCAAACGTCAGATGGAATTGCAAAGATGCGGGCAGGACGATCTGACCATGCCCCCAAATTACATTTCGCTGGCCCCTTGCACGAGGGAGCGCCAACGGAGGTTTTATGAAAAAATATCATATCTGGACCATTGGCTGCCAGATGAACGTGGCCGATTCCACCCATGTCGGGGCGGAGTTGGAAAAACTGGGTTACGAACCGACCAATCAAATCGATGACGCCGAAATCGTCGTTCTCAACACCTGCGTGGTGCGGCAGAGCGCCGAAAACAAGGCCCTGGGCAAGCTGGGCTCTCTCAAACCCTGGCGCTTGCAAGACCCCAATCGCATCCTGGCCCTGATGGGCTGCATGGTGGGCGTCAGGCCCTCGCCCAAACTGCTGAACGCCTATCCCTGGGTGGATGTGTTCATGGCCCCCAGCGAGGCCCGCCCCCTGGTCGACCACATCCGCAATCGCCTGACCGCGGAAGAATTGCGGGCCGTCGAGGCGCAACAGCTCGCCCGCCGCCATCAGCTTCAGAACGAGGCCTATCCGCTGGCCTCGCTCAAACATCTTTCATTGACCGGAGAAACGCCCGTGGCCGCCTACGTTCCTGTGGTTTACGGCTGCTCCCATGCTTGCACCTACTGCATCATCCCCTTTCGCCGCGGCGTCGAGCGCAGCCGCCCGCTGCAGGAGATCGTGGCGGAAACTCGCGGGCTGGTGGCCCAGGGCGTGCGGGAGATCACCCTGCTGGGACAGATTGTGGATCGCTACGGCTACGACCTTCCCGGTCGCCGTCCCAATCTGGTGGATTTGCTCGAAGCCGTGCACGAGATCGACGGCCTGTGGCGCATCCGGTTTCTCACCAGCCATCCCAGCTACATGACCGACGAGCTGCTGGAGACCGTGGCCCGGTTGCCCAAGCTCATGCCCCACATCGAAGTTCCCATCCAGGCGGGGGATGACCAGGTGCTGGCCCGGATGAAGCGCGGCTACACCGCCGAAGACTACCGGCGGCTCATCGCCCGCATTCGCTCGATCATCCCCGACGTTGCCATTCACACCGACATCATCGTCGGATTCCCCGGCGAGACCAAAGAGCAATTCCAGCGCACCTACGATATCCTGGAAGAGCTGCGTCTGGAAAAAGCCCATCTCGCCCGATACAGCCCCCGCCCGGGCACAGTGAGCGCCCGCCGCATGGCCGATGACGTGCCCGACGAGGAGAAACGCCGCCGCCATCAGTTGCTGGAGGCCCAGCACGAACGCATCAGCGCCGAGTTGAACCGCCGCTGGCTGCATCAGACCGTGGAAGTGCTGGTGGAAGACCGACACAAGGGCAAATGGCGCGGCCGCACGCCGCAAAACCGTCTGGTCTTCTTCGAGGATGAACGGAATCTGCGCGGCAGGCTGGTTCCCGTCAGCATCACCTGGACGGGCCCCTGGAGCATGCAGGGCGTGGCCGCAGATCGCCTGGTCGCGACCCGGGACATTCCCACCAGGCTCGTCGTCCACTAATTCATCAAAAGTCACAATTCCAGGAAATCGATTTCGCCCTCCCAGCCAGCGTCTTTCTTCCCCCGCCCAGATATGATAGGATGTAGTCAACAACATCCTCCCACCAATAATCTCCGACCGCCTATTCTGCCATGAGAAACATCGCCCTCTTCGCCCTCCTCGCCGTGCTGATCATCTCCTGCCGCGATCAGGTGCAGGCCACGTATGATCCGGCCTCGCTCGCGCCGCCAACAGCAGCAACGCCAACGCCCGCGCCGCCGCGTCAGCCCACGGCCGCCACGGCGGATTGCCCCCTCACCTCGCCCGCGGCTCCCCTGGTGCATAATCTGCAAGATATGCTGCCAGGCTGCGACTACGCCACGTGGTTTGAGGATAACACGGGCTACGAGCCCAACGAACACTACTTCGGCGATTACAAAATCCTGCCCTGGGATGACGCGCTCTACCTGGGGTTTGGCACGGCCCGCCCCGGCGAAAGCAATGGTTCGCTCTTCGCCCGATTTCAGAACGACGCGCTCACCGCCATCTACCAGCCCAGCGAGCAGGGCTTCATCGATATGACGGAAGATATCGCCCTGCCAGTGATCCACATCCCCGGCCCGGACCCAACCGATCCGGCCGAGCCGGGCGGCAGCCAATGGGACTGGGGCAACACATACGTCTACACGCCCACCGTCGGTGCGGTGACCAAACATCGCAATCTGCCCAACGTCATCCACACGTGGGGACTGGAGAGCACTTCGGCCGGGCTTTACGCCGCGGTCAGCTCCCACACAGGAGATTACAAAACCTGGACCGGCGAAGTCTTTCTCAGCAACGATCTGGGCGATAGCTGGACGCGCGTTGCAGACAAATCGGATGGCGTAGGCAATTATCGCACCTACGACATCATCCAATTCAACGGTAAACTTTATGTCGTGTGGAATGATGTCTATGGAAAGCCCTGCGGCCTGGCGCAAAGCTCCGATGGCGGAAGCGCCTGGGTGCGCCTGAGCAGCTTCACCGGCTACACGCAATGCCGCTCCCGACTATTTGTTTATGACAACAAATTGCTGATTCTGAGCTCGGCGCTGGATGGAATCCTCGCGCTTCATACCGATGGCAGCGTTAGCACTCACCTCTTTCCCGGTTTTCGGGCGCAGGATTGGGCCTACAATCCTCTGGCGGTGGACGCACAGAACAGGCTCTACATCGCATCCCAGGACAATCGCATCCTTCGCACGTCCGATCTCAACGCCTGGGAGACCCTGGTCGCCTCGGACCGCGACTTCATCACGCTGGACTACTGGCCCAATGCAGACCGCATTGTCGTGGGAGATCGCGGAGCGATGGGCCGACTCTGGCTGCTCAATCCAGCCGCCACGGCAATCCAGCAACCGGCCTCGCCCCAGCCCGCCATCTCGCTGAATGGCGATGACGTCGTCATTCAGTGGCAGACCAACGCCGGGCACGTCTACCGGATTTATCGAAACGATTCGCCCGATTTCACGCCGCCTGCTCAATACTTTCACGATACGACTTCTCAGGATACATGGACAGATCCAGGCGCAGGGGGGCAAGTAGGCGGGTTCTTTTATCAGGTGCGGAGCCAGAATGCCGCTGGGGACATCTCGGGGCCATCCACCCTGCTGGGCAAATTCACGTTTCAACTGGTTCCGGGGGATTAGAGACTTATCAATGGAAGCCTAACCCACTGGGCAAGAAGATGTCTCACGCAAAGACGCCAAGGCGCAAAGGAAAAAAGAGGCGTGACTATGCAGCTCGCATGTCAAACCTTGAAGGTTAGAGCCACCAACAGGCGACTTGCCAAGACCGTAAAACGTCAAGCGTCAAACGTCATACTGATGTAACCAGCAATTTCAGATTTGGCTCAGAGACAAGCCCCCCTCCCGGCCTCCCCCCGCTTCGGCTGCCGCCTTGCAGGGGGAGGAGCTCATCGCTTTGCCAATTTGTGCAGCAGATGAGCATCTCCCTCCCCCGAACACGAGCGCAGCGAGTATCGGGGGAGGGG
>JALWDV010000139.1 GCA_027036755.1 Anaerolineae bacterium | reverse complement strand
GGGCGGCCAGCGTCGATGAGATTCTTGGTGAAAGCATGTGGCCTCAGCGTAATGCTTCAGCCAGAATATCCAATACCTGAAAAAGACTCATCGGTCGTGACGGCGATACGCGGCCTGTCGCGCCATCATGGAGATGGTGAGGAAATCCCTCCAAATTTGGAAAATGAGGCGTATTATCCCATCGCTTGCGCAGTGCGCCATTGTCATCGGCCCAATGGTAACTGTAGGTCACCACTTCGATATCCCCACTTGCAGTCGCCTGAACATATTCCCCAAACTCCAGCATGCTCCCATCCACCAGCGTCAGCCGGGCGCGGAGAAAACCATCCTGCACGGTCCAGCGCTCCTTGCGCAGGGAAAAATGCTGGACGATAGGGTCTGCAATCAGCCGCGCCTTGACCGCGTCCAGGTATTCCCGCGGCGTCATAACTCCGATTCCAGCTCAAGGATCGCCAGGCGTTCTTTCAGATTCTGCGCCATTTGATATAACGACGCCCATTCCACGAAATCCATCCGATCATCCAGCTCGCCCGCCTGCCAGCGTTGGTAAAACGTCTCGGAGTCCATGCGATAGGCCTTTTCCAATTGCGCGAGATCATCTTGAATCTGCACGAGCTGGCGCAAGCTTTCCTCCCGCTCCACATCGAATAGTTTGTCCAGCGTGCGCGCCATCACCTCGCTGACCTGCTGTTTGCGCACGAGTTGGGCCAGGCGCTCCAGGCGGCGGGCTGTAAGTTGGGAAGAGGCGTTCATGACAGTCATGGTTCAGCGTCCTCTGTTCGAGGTGGTTTCATTATAAGACACTTCGGGGATTGTATCAAACCCGCTTCAACCGACCAGATTTTCTCACCCATTCACCGCCCGCAGCAAATCCTCGCGGCTGGGGCGAGTATAGATGGCCAGGGTGTTCAGTGACTCGTGGCCCATGAGCGCGGCTGCGACGGTCATCGGTCAGCCTGCGTCAATGAGATTTTTGAGGATGGTCGGCGCCCCTCATCCACCAAACCGCCGAGATTCCGCAATGAAGGCGATGATTTCTTCGGTGCTGACGCCCAGGTCCACTCCTTCCACATCCAAAGGGGAGGCCTTGATCTCAGCGGGTTTGAGCACAAACACCCGGCCATCCCGGCGTTTGATATACACCTCGCCTTCTGCCAGGGCTTTTTCCAGAAGGGATGCCAGATTCTGGCGAGCCTCGGTATAGGTGACTACGGTGCTCATAATGCGATCTCCATGACGTTGACGCCGTAAGCGCGGGCCTGCCGTTGCAATGCTTTGTCCAGCGTCAACAAGGGAGCGCGATAACGCTCTGCTGCTCGGATCAGATAGGCGTCATAAGCGTAAATCGACAGCTTGTTGGCAATATGCAACGACGCATTCAGCTCAACATCGACAAAGCGAATGGGAATCTCTTGATACCGTCGTAAAGCTGACAATGCCTGAATCAGGGTGATGCGTTGACGTTTCAGCATAGCCGAAAAGGCGTTTCCGATTTCAAAATGAATGGAAACAGGTGCAATCAAGTCGACTCCGGAGGTGAGGCGAATGAGCGCTTCTTTTTCCGGTTCATTGGCGATGACAGCGATGATGGCTGAGGCGTCGATAACGGCTTGCATCG
>JALWDV010000138.1 GCA_027036755.1 Anaerolineae bacterium | reverse complement strand
TCTTTGGCCCGAAAGATGTTTTCTTCGATGATGTCGCCCACGTGCAGCGGCGCCCGATTCAGGGTGAGTCCGCCCGTAAACTTGGATCGTCGCACCCAGTAGATGGCGTTGTCGTCCGGCTCCAAAGTGAGCTCGTGAAGGACGGCGTAGGCCTCGATCATGGCCTCCAGCACGCCATCCAGTTGGGCCTCCAGCTCCTCCCGCTCGGGGATGGGATAGTTGTTCAAGTCCTTGAGCACGCCGATGAGATGACCCAGGTCACTTATGAACGCGTCCAGAGCGAACCCGAGATTATCCCACAGGATTTCCACATCCACCCACGCGGGCTGCACCCGCACGCTTTTGGTGATGCGCAGGCGCAGATCGTAGGTGCTGTTATCGTACTGACGCCCGAAATGCTGCATCAGAAAACGATCCAGCGCGTCGATGTAATCGGCCATCTGCATATCCAGATTGGGGATGGCCGCGTTGAGCTTGCGCGCGTAATCGCTGATTTTCTCCGCCCGATCGCTGGGAACGCCCGCGTTGCGCACCGCGGTCAGCACATCGGAAAGCAGCCCCACGGCCCGCTGCTCTCCGCCCATGGGAGCCAGCTCCCGCAACTGCGAGACGAAACGCTCGTGATCCACGCTGGCGGTGAGGGCGTTGGTGGCCGCGCTCTCCAGATGATGGGCCTCGTCGATGATGAGATGCTTGTATTCGGGCAGCACCCCGCCTTCGGTGGCGATGTCGGCCAGGAGCAGGGCGTGATTGGCGATGATGAGATGTGCGGCCTCGGCCTTGTTGCGGGCCTTGTAGAAGAAGCAGGGCTGGGGCGATTCCATGCCGCACAGGCCCGAGGAGCAGGTGTGCGGATCGGAGCAGACCCGCTGCCACACCGCCCGCTCCTGGGCGTTGACCAGGGTCAATTCGCTGACATCGCCCGTCTCGGTGGTGGGCAGCCACAGCAGGATGCGGGCCAGCACGCTCACCTCCACCGGCGTCAAATCCCCGCGCGTCATCAGCTTTTGCAGACGCCGCGGGCACAGATAATTGCTGCGGCCCTTCATCACCGTGGCCTTGAAGTCGAAGGGCAAAATATGATGCAGATCGGGCAAATCCTTGTGATAAAGCTGATCCTGCAAATTGATGGTGTTGCTGGAGACCACCACCCGCTGGCCCGTATTCACCGCCCAGCTCAGCGCGGGGATGAGATAGGCGATGGATTTGCCCGTGCCCGTGCCCGCCTCGATGAGGAGATGCCGGGCGTTGTTGAAAGCGTCGGCCACGGCCCGCAGCATGGCCACCTGCGGCGCTCGATATTCGTAACGCTCGAAATACGCGTCGAAAGGCCCGCCAGGCTCCAGCAACGCGGCCAGCGCGTCCACATCCAGCGGTTCGGGATGTTCCACCGGCTCCAGGGGCTGCTCGCGTTCGAACAGCGGGCCACGATCCAGCGCGGTCTTCTGCACGCCGGTCTGCTTCTTGCCCCAATCCATGGCCAGGGCCCGCTGCGCATCCTCGAACACCATCACCAGCGGCCAATCCACGGTCTGGCCCATGCGCACGATCTGCTCGATGGTCTTGGGCGGCACATCCAGCAGCTTCTGGCGCATGGCCTCGAAGATGTGCATGGTGGCCTCAG
>JALWDV010000137.1 GCA_027036755.1 Anaerolineae bacterium | reverse complement strand
GGGAAGGAGGGCTTGGGCTCGGGTGAGCATAGAGGGTGGGAGGGATTTGGGATTGCGGATTTGGGATTGCGGATTTAGTTGGCGGCGGGGCTATGCCTGGAAGAGTTTGGCGCTGGCTTCGATGATAGGCAGGTTTTGCTTGGCGAAGCGGGCCTGATAGCGGCGCACGGCTTCCTCCACCGCCTCGATGGGGAAAAGATCGAGATAGCGCAACGCCGCGGCGGTGAGGAACAGGGCCTGGCTGGTGCGAGGGATGCGCACGCCCGCCTGCCTGGGATCGATGATGATCTTGCGGGCCCGGGTGGGCGTTTCGGCAAACTGAGGCGTGGTGAAAAGTATATCATCCTCTGTCATGTTGGCAAGATATTTGCCCGATTTTTTCAGGCCGTCCTGCGAAATGAGCACCAGGGCCTCGGGCCGGGTGACGCCAGTGTAGCGAATCTCCTCGGGCGCTAAAATCACCTCGCTGATGCTATGCCCGGTCTTGACCGTGACCGGATAATCATCTCGCTGGGTGACCCACAGGCCCGAAAGCGCCGCGGCGTAGCCTGTCAGCTTGGCTGCGGAACGCACCTTGGCCCCCGCGGAGCCCGCCAGCACCAGATGGAACTTGCCATCCAGCTTGCTGGTGAATTGGGGCTCGATGGGCTTGACGGGCAGCGAAGGCTTGCCTTGCATCTCCGCGGCCAGCTCCCTCATGCGATGCGCATAATCCCGCACCTCTCGCTGGTAGAGCAGGCCCGTCTCCATGCCCAGATCATCCACCAGCCGCAGCATATCCTTGCGCCCGAAATCATTGTTGGGCGCGAAATACGCGGTGCACAGCTCCCAGATATCCAGCAAAGCGAAGCCGTCGTACTGAATGGCTTCAGCCATGCGCTCGGGCAGATCCTTGTCGAAGGCGGTGCCGCGATACACATATCCCGCGCCATTTGCGCCCACAGTGGCGCAGATATCCAGGGGCCATTCGGGATTGCCTCGGCGAGTGGTGGCGGTGATGGCCCCGTGAGGCGTGGTCACCGAATGCTCGCCGCCGGTCATGCCGAAGTTGAAATTGTTGAAAACAAGCACCGTCAGGCCCACGTTGCGCCGGGCCGCGTTGATGAGATGCGCACCGCCAATGCCCGTGCCCCCATCTCCGATGAAGACGATGACGTTGAGGTCGGGATTGGCCAGCTTAATGCCCGTGGCGTAGGCGATGCTGCGTCCGTGCAGGCCATGAAACGCGTTGGTGACGAAATACTGATCGCTCAGCCCCACGCAGCCGATGTCGCTGACGATGACGGTTTGGGTGGGATCGATTTGCAATTGGGTCAGAGCCTTATCCAGATGATTTAGCACCAGTGCGTGACCGCAACCGGGGCAAAAGGGGAAAGGCCGTTCGTTTTTGTAGGTCGTGCGGGGATTTTCCGCTTGAATTGGCGCAGTGACTGCCATGATGTTAGCTCCGTAGGGGAGACTGGAGAGAAGTCGGTGAAGAAGAACCGGCGCATCTTCTGCAAACCGGATGTAACTGCCAAGGTCGTTTTCGATTGAATTAACCTGACAGGTTCCTTTGGCAGAGATTCAGAGCCTTGTACACTTCGTCGCTGGATGAAAAGCGCACATCTTACTGCCAAGGTTACGAGAACCTGTCAGGTTTGAGTGGAAAAAGCCAATCAACAGGCATACGTTAGCAGTTGCAACCGGCTTCATGCTGTCAAATCAAGGCATGGTTCAGATCGTCCTTCCATCAGCTTTACAATTTCAATAGGGGCAACGCCTGGCAAAGCACGTCAAACGTAAAGCGTCAAACGTCAAAATGTGGCGAAACAGGCTCTTTTTGACGTTTGACGTATGACGTTTGACGGAGAAATTGTAAAGATGGGTTTGAATGAGAATGAACCATGCCCAAATCAATTGGTTGCGTCCAATTTCGGTTAGAAGCGTTTGCCACGTCCGCCCGGCGATGAAGTCGCCGGGCTACAAAACAGCGCCGGATAAATCCGGCTAGCCCCGAAGGGGCGCTGTTTCTAGCCGGGGGACTTTATCCCCCGACGTTGGCGGCGGGCGCGAAGCGCCCCGCCAATGAATGGATTATTTTAGCTTTCCAACTCATTTTGGACCCACTCAAATCAACTCGATGAACTGTTCCGGGGTGATGAGCAGGCCGTCGGCCCGAGCCAGGCCGATGATCTCGGGAGGCGGCGTCTGATTCCGGGCTGCGTTGCGATAGATCAGCCGCTCGATCTCCCGGATGTACTGACCATGATTGAGTTCGGCCACGACGATGCGCTCGTGGCCCGCGGCCGCGTCCAGGATGAGGCCCTCGGGCGCAGGCCACAGAGTATGCAATGTCAGGCCGCTGACAGGCCGCCCGGCCGCCCGGCTGATATCCACGGCCTCGCGCATGGCTCGGGCCGTGGCCCCATAGCCGATGAGCAGCGTCTCCGCCTCTTCCTGCACATCGGAAACGCCAAACTCGATCTCGTGGCGGTGGTTGAGTATCTTCAGGCGCAAGTGATCGTTGAGCCGCTTCACTTTCACCGGATCCTTGGTCAGAAAACCATGCTCATCATGGCTGGAGGTGGTGAACCGGGTGATGTGCGGGCCGCCGTAAGGGCTGGCGGGGGGCGGCTCGTCGATGGGATCGAAATCGTAGGGAAGATACGTCTCTTCGGGCCGCAGCCGGGGATCAGGCTGCCCGGTGACCGCGTTCACCCGCACGCCCGACACTATCTCGGGCTCGGGACGCTGCTGGGGAACCAGCGGCCGCGAGCGCACAGGCACATCCTCGTATTCACCCAGCTCGACCGTGGCCATGGAATTGTTCAGCTCCTTATCCACCAGCAGGAAGACGGGCGCCCGAAAGCGCTCGGCCAGATCAAAAGCCCGCTGGATGAGGGTGTAGCATTCGGCCACCGAGGAGGGAATGAGCGCAATGACAGGATAGCCGCCGCTGGTTCCCCAACGCACGAACTGGATGTCGCCCTGGGCGGTGGTGGTGGCCCCGCCGGTTGCGGGCCCCATGCGCATTACATCCACGATGACCAAAGGCGCTTCGCCCATGATGGCCAGACCGATATTTTCGGAATAAAGGGAGATGCCCGGGCCAGAGGTGGCGGTCATGGGCCGGGCGCCGGCGACGCTGGCGCCGATGCACATGCTGATAGCGCCGATCTCATCCTCCGCCTCGATGCCCACGCCCCCAACCTTGGGCAGTTCATTCACCATGTGAAGCAGAATGGGCGTCGCGGGCGTAATGGGATAGCCTGCGAAAAAGTCACATCCCGCAGCCAGTGCGCCGCGGGCGATGGCGGTTGCGCCATCGATGTATTCCTTTACCATAGGTGTTTTGCTCCATTGCAAATTTTCTCGACAGATCGCGGCAGGCAACCGGTCGAAAATTTTGAAATTTGGCCGTCCGAAATGATAATCACAAACGGACATCTTCTCCGATCATACTCCAAACTCTCATTTCTTGCTAAATCCCAGCCGGACAGCAAACCATTTAGCGCAAAAAGAAAGTAACTATACAGGCCACAGCGAAAAATGCCTGATGAAGCAGCGTTGGCCATTTATGCCAACCCACGTCATGCGTAAAACGTCAAACGTCAGACCGTTATCGCCAAAGATGTGTCTTGCAATGAGCCATGACATCGTTCCAGCAGAGTGACGTTTGACGATTGACGTTTTACGGTCTTGGCATGTCGCCTGCTGGCGGCACTAACCTTCAACGTTTGGCGTGTGAGCTGTATAGTCACAAAAGAAAACCCCATGACATCAACACATACACAACAAGCCACCCTGGGCGGCGGCTGCTTTTGGTGTCTGGAGGCGGCCTTCGAGCAGGTGCGGGGCGTGGAAAAAGTCGTCTCGGGCTACGCGGGCGGCCACATCCCCCACCCCATCTACGAACAGGTTTGCACCGGACGCACAGGCCACGCCGAGGTGGTGCAGATCACCTTCGATCCGCAAGAGATCGGCTATCGCGATCTGCTGGACATCTTCTTCGCCATTCACGATCCCACCACGCCCCATCGCCAGGGCGCGGACATCGGGCCGCAATATCGCTCCATCATCCTGTATCACGATGAAGATCAGAAGCGCATCGCGGAAGAGACCATCCGCGAGCTGAACGCCGCGGGAGTCTGGCCCGATCCCATCATCACCCAGGTCGCTCCCCTCGCCGCGTTCTATCCGGCCGAGGAATACCATCAGCGCTACTTCCAGCGCAACCCCCACGTCCCCTACTGTCAGATCGTGGTCGCGCCCAAAGTGCGCAAGGTGCAACAGAAGTTCGCCTATCGCCTGAAAGGAGCGTGATCAGCGGAGGCTTGAGCGGGCCAGGATGCTGGCGGTTTTTAGGGAATTCGCGCGAGTATTGCTACAATAAGCCCGCTATCCCTCGGAATATTACATCAATCATCTATTCTCGACAAAGGAATTCGTTATGACAAAATCGAAATCGCATCAGCAGCAAAAACCAAAACGCGGCGGGCTGCTCACCTTCGCCATCATTATGGTGATTGTGGTCAATCTCATTCTTGCCGCGGGCATTCATTCTCTAAAAGGAACGTTGGCTCCCGGCGCCAACATCGGACTCATCATCCTCACATGGGCCTTCGCCCTGGCCAGCGTGGTCGCGGGCGTGGCCATGTGGTTCTGGAAGAAGTGGGGAATCACGCTCTACATCATTGCCAGCATCGCCATCGTCATCCTGACTTTTCTGATCTTCAGCCTGGCTGATGTGACCACCTGGGGCATGATCATGGGCGGGCTGCTTCCCGTCATCATCGTGCTGTACATCATCAAGCCTCACCTGAGACACTTCCACTAAATGACGAAAGGGAGATGCGGCGGCTCGGACTGATTTTGGTTGCGCTTCTTCTGCTGGTAGGATCGTCGTCTTGCAACAAAGAGACGCCCGCTCCGGCCCCGCCAACGCCCGTCCCCACCTGGACGCCAACCGCCACAATCGCTCCCGACGTTCCCCCCGCACACGCCCTCACCCCCGCCCCCTCCCCCCAGACCGCG
>JALWDV010000136.1 GCA_027036755.1 Anaerolineae bacterium | reverse complement strand
GCCATGACCGCGGCGGTGGCGGGCATTATCGTGGCCAACGTGTTGGAGGTCAGCCCCAATCTCTCGGGCGTGGGCCTGCACGTCTTCCCTGTGGTCATCCTGGGCGGCCTGGATAGCATTCCGGGCGCGCTCATCGGCGCGGTCATCATCGGTCTGCTGGAGGCTTACGCGGGCGGTTATGTGGGCGATGGCAGTCTGGCCCAGGTGATCTCCTACGTCATTCTGCTCCTCATTCTCATGATTCGCCCCTACGGCCTCTTCGGTCAGGAAATCATCGAACGCGTTTAGCCCGAAAGGTGCGACGCACCTCCTCTCTCACAGGTGTAGCGTATGGAAAGCGGCATATTTCATTCGACGTATCAAAAGGATATGGCCCTGCGCCACACGCCCATCGAGAAGCTTCGGTTGGCGTTGGTGATTTTGTTCGTCCTGATTTTTCCTTTCTTTGCCGACAATTATCTGCTCACCCTGGCGAACACCATCGGCGTGGTCGCCATCGGCGCCATCGGCCTGAACATCCTCACCGGTTTCACCGGGCAGATTTCGTTGGGGCAGGGCGCGTTCATGGCGGTGGGCGCTTACACCGCGGCGCTCATGTCCATCCATTGGGGCGCGCCCATGTGGCTGACTATCCCCGCGGGCGCCATTGCCACTGCCATCATCGGAGCCATCTTCGGCATTCCTTCGCTGCGTCTGAAGGGGCTTTATCTGGCCATCGCCACCCTGGCCGCGCAGGAGGTCATCATCTGGGTCATTACCCACTGGGACGCGGTGACGGGCGGCGTGGACGCGCTGAACACCAAGAATTATCTCTGGTTCGGCGGCGAAAATCATTATTTCAGCGAGTTCCAGTTCTACTGGATCATCATGGGGCTGGCCGCACTAACCACCATGGTCACGGTCAACATCTTCCGCACCCGCATCGGTCGGGCGTTCATCGCCATTCGAGATCAAGACATCGCGGCCGAGGTGATGGGCATCGATCTGTTCAAATACAAGGTGATGGCCTTCGCCACGTCCTCCTTTTTCGTGGGCATGGCCGGCGCGCTCATCGCCCACTGGCGGCAGATCGTCACCTGGGAGCGCTTCACCATCGAAGTGTCCATCTTCTATCTGGCGGTGGTCATCATCGGCGGCCTGGGCTCGGTCTCGGGCTCCATCTACGGAGCCATCTTCATGGTGCTGTTGCCCGCCATCCTCAACAACATCGGCCGCTCGCTCACGGGCGTAATCCCGGCCATGGATGTGCTGATTCCCTTCATCCAGCAGATGGTCTTTGGCCTGGTTATCATTCTTTTCCTCATCCTGGAGCCGGAGGGTCTGGCCAAGATGTGGAAGAATGTGCGAGATTATTTCCGATTATGGCCGTTTAGTTATTGATGATTAAAGATTGATGATCAAAGGTTAAAGCGTCGAATGCGAAGTCGCGGCGCTGGCAGCCTTTGATCATCCAATCAGCAATCCTGCAACCATACATTCTCTATCCTCTCAAAAGGAGGTTTCAAATGTTTGTACAAGACGCCATGACAACCAATCCGGTCACTGTGACCGTTGATGCGACTTTGCCCGATATCGCTCGCCTGATGCACGACAAGAAAATCCGCCGCGTGCCGGTTCTGGATGAAAACGGCAAGCTGGTGGGCATCATCTCCGACCGGGATGTGCGGGAGAATATGCCTTCGCCCGCGACCACGTTGAGCAAATGGGAGATCAACACCCTGCTGGACAAGCTGACCGCGGCGGAGATGATGACATCGCCCGTGCTGGTGACGGCGCCCGACTGCCCGCTGGAGGAGGCCGCTCGCGTGCTCATCGACAAGAAGATCGGCGCGCTGCCTGTGGTGAAGGACGGCGAGCTGGTGGGCATCATCACCGAGACCGATTTCTTCCGCGCGTTCGTGGATATGCTCAGCGGCGGCGATGTGCCGGGCCTGCGCTTCGTGCTGCGGGTGGAGCGCCACAAGGGCATCCTCTCGCATCTGGCGCACATCATCAACGAAAATGGCGGCGGCATCATCGCCATCGCCACCGAAAACGACCCGGACGGCAAGCATAAGAAGGTGCTGGTCAAGGAGGAGGGCGCTGACGCGGCCGCGGTGCGCAAAGCCCTGGCCGAGGCCGACATCGAGGTGCTGGATGTGCGCGAGCGCCGCACTTGCGGCTTCAGCATGGCTCCATAATCAGGTTGTTCTGGTGCGACGCATCGACGCCGCACTATCTTTCTATCTTCCCCTTCCCCAACCCCATTCTACAAGGAGGAGGTCGTGAAAAAGCAGTATTTTCTTATCATCGGCTTGATGCTGGCTCTGTCGCTGGTGCTGGTCGCCTGCGGCGGCGGTGGCGGCGATGCAGAAGGCCCCGTCAAGATCGGCGCCATCTATGACATGACCGGCCCGACAGCGGATGTGGGCGCTCCCTATGGCCGCGGCGAACAGGGCTATGTGGATTGGCTCAATGCCAATGGCGGCGTCAATGGCCGCAAGATCGAGCTCATCGGCCAGGATTACGCCTACAAGGTGGATCAGGCCGAGCAGCTTTACTCTCAGTACGTCAATCAGGACAAGGTCGTGGCTTTCTTGGGCTGGGGCACGGGCGACACCGAGGCCCTGCGCGGCAAGATCGCCAAGGATAAGATACCCTTCATGTCTGCGTCCTATTCCATCAATCTGGCCAAGATCGATGAAGCGCCCTACAACTTCATGCCGGGCGTCACCTATTCCGACCAGATGGTCATCGCCCTGAAATGGGTGCTGGAGGACGCCAAGAAGAAGGGCGTCGAGCCCAAGGTCGTGGTCTTCCACCATGACAGCCCCTTCGGCCAGAGCCCGGTGCCCGACGGCAAGACCTTCGCCGACGCCAACGGCATCGCTTACACAAACATCGCCATGCCCAAAGGCGCAACCGACCTGACCCCGCAGCTCACCCAGGCCCAGGACTTTGGGGCCAATTACGTGGTCATCCAGAATGTGTCCAGCCCCGCGGCCCTGCTGCTGAAGAACGCCAAGAGCCTGGGCATGACCGATCAGACCCAGTTCATCTGCCTGAACTGGTGCGCGGACGATCTTTTCGTCAAACTGGCCGAAGGCGCGGCCGAGGGCGCGTTGGGCGTGATGCCTTTCACTTCCGATTTCTCTGTGCCGGGCGCCAAGGACCCCGCCGAATACCTGAAATCCAAGGGTAAGAGCCTGGATGACGAAGGGCTGCACTACGTGCAGGGCTGGTGGACCGCGGCCACCATGGTCGAGGGCATCAAACGCACCCTGGAGGCCAAGAAAGACCTGTCGGGCGAGAACATCAAGGCCAGCCTGGAGGCGATACAGAACTTCAGCACGGGCGATGTGACCGCACCGCTGGGCTTCACTTCCACGGATCATCGCGGCAACGACAAAGCCAAGATCCACCAGGTGCAGAACGGCGCGTGGACGCCCATCACCGATTACATGCAAAGCCGGATTCCGGTGCAATAACCGTCAATCATTCACTCCCTCCGGGCCTCGGAGAGCGCCTTCGGGGCCTGGCGGGGATTTGTTGGATACTGGGTATTGGGTATTAGGTATCGAGTCGCGCAGCTAATACCCAGCACCCAATATCCAATATCCAGTCTCCAATCTCCACTACCACTTACCTGGAACAACCGCTTATGCTAAGCCTGAACAACGTAGAAGTGATTTACGATGATGTCATCCTGGTCCTCAAGGGCATGTCCATGGAGGTGCAAGAGGGGCAGATCGTGGCCTTGCTGGGCGCGAACGGCGCCGGCAAGTCAACCACCCTCAAGGCCATCTCCGGGTTGCTGAAGCCGGAGGATGGCGAGGTGACCGATGGCGAGATTATCTTCGATGGCGAGCCTATCCACAACCGGGAGGCCTCGGAGATCGTGCGCATGGGTATTTTTCAGGTGATGGAGGGCCGCCGCGTCTTCGAGCATCTGACGGTGGAGGAGAATCTGCGAGCGGGCGCTTACATTCGCAAGGATCGGGGCAATGTGGGCAAGGACATGGCAATGGTGTATGAGTATTTCCCGCGGTTGAAGGAGCGGCGCAATCAGACAGCGGGCTATCTTTCGGGCGGCGAGCAGCAGATGTTGGCCATCGGTCGGGCGATGATGGCCCGCCCCAGGCTGATGATGCTGGACGAGCCCTCGTTGGGCCTGGCGCCGCTGTTGGTGCGGGAGATATTCAACATCATCCAGCGCATCAACAAAGAGCGGGGCGTGACCATCTTGCTGGTGGAGCAGAACGCCCGGCTGGCCCTGGGCATCGCGGACTACGCGTTCATCATGGAAAGCGGGCGCATCGTGCTGGAAGGCGAGCCCGCGGTGCTGGCCGATAACCCCGATGTACGGGAGTTCTATCTGGGCCTGACCGAGGTGGGCAAGCGCAAAAGCTACCGGGAGGTCAAGCACTACAAGCGCCGCAAGCGCTGGCTGTCGTGAGATGATGGGGAGTTGGAAAGGATAGTAGACGCCCCATGAAAGAAATGACCGCTGCATACCAGTGGAAATACGACAAAGCAGATCTAAAATACTGCCCTCGTTGCGGTGCGCCATTTACATTGGAAGATGTCGATATTCCCGGACAGCCGCAATTGGTCTGCCATGCCTGCAAATTCGTGTTTTATCTGGACCCCAAACTGGTGGTGGTGGCGATTGTGACGTTTGGCTCACGCATTTTGCTGCTAAAAAGGGCGAAAGAGCCCGGGAAGGGCAAGTGGGCGCTGCTGGCCGGATTTGTAGAACGGGGTGAAGACCCCTACGCGGCTCTGAAACGGGAGGCGCAGGAAGAGACGGGACTCGAGATAAAGATCGAGAAGGTATTCAAAGTGAATGCGTTTCCTGATGCGGGGATGGTGCAACTGATCTTCGAAGCGACAGCGTTGAAAAGGCAGATCGTGACCAATGCTGAGAGCTACGAAGGACGGTTTTTTTCCTGGGAAGAGATGCCATGGGCGGAGATGGCTTTTGCATCGACCAGGGAAACGCTGCATGAATTTATCATGGAAAAGCGAAATGGAGCGAGT
>JALWDV010000135.1 GCA_027036755.1 Anaerolineae bacterium | reverse complement strand
GAGGAGCCGCTGGTTTGCCAATCTGTTTGGCAGATGGACGTCTCCCTCCCCCGAACACGAGCGCAGCGAGTATCGGGGGAGGGTCGGGGAGGGGGCAAAAAGGAGGCCTGGAGGGGTGAAAGCGCCTCCTTTCCGCTTGCGGATTCTAAATTTGAAATTGCTGAATGACGTAATGTGACATTGTCAAGGTAGTTACGCTGGTTGACTGACAAAAGTCAGCTTGGCGTCTAAGCCTATCGATTAAAATCAGGGCCAGGGGCGGCCCCCACCTTCTGTTCCTCCCCCGCTCCGAGACGGGCGGGGGAGGAGATAAGGAAGCCTGATTAGATGGGCCGCTGGTCGGTCTGCGCCGACGCTTCCAGCGCCCCTTTTGACGAGGAAAGCATCGTCCCCGCAGGGGGACGGGCGGCGGAACGCCCGTGGAACCGAATTCATTCGGCGAGTGAGGCGGCGCAACGAGATTTGTCAGTCAATCAGGGTGGAAGGTTAAAATAGTCTATTCATAGACCCGGGCGCTTCGCGCCCGCCGCCGGCGCCGGGGGATGAAGTCCCCCGGCTAGAAACAGCGCCCCTGCGGGGCTAGCCGGATTTATCCGGCGCTGTTTTGTAGCCCGGCAACTTCATCGCCGGGCGGACGTGGCAAACGCTTCCAACCGAAATTGGACACCTCCTTTTGATTTCGCGGGGCAAGCACCCTGTTTCGCGCGGACCCAGACCTCCGAGGTCTGGGGGATACGCTCCCAAGCCGCCGGCGGTCAGGGAGCAGAGGACGATTGCCGCCAGCGTTGATTCGGAATACTATGAATGTTGCGCGCTGCGTCATAAAAAAGTATAATAGCATCCTGATGTCTTGATTCGTCTACATAATTCATCAACAGCCCTGCAATGATGCACGCTTACTCGCAGACCGCAAGCCCGATAGGACTTCACAAAACATCTGAGTTGGTGGATGGGTTTGTGTCCGCGCGTGGGGATGGGGCGGGAGCCTGGAGCCATGGAATCATCGTGAAATCTACATTCACGTGGTCATATCGAATCGTCTCTATTCAGACAAGGAGAGTTGAATATGCGCTATCTGGTTTGCATCAAACAAACGCCGGATACTGCTGAGCTGCCCAAGATCTCGCCCGAGGAGGCGGCGTCTGGGAAGCTGAGCGTCAATCTGGTGGTCAATCCGTGGGATGAGCACGCCATCGAGGCGGGCCTGCAGCTCATGGAAACTTACGGCGGCGCGACTGGCGCCGTGACCGTGGGTGACGAGGGCGCGATCGACGCGCTGCGCAGCGCCCTGGCTATGGGCTGCAAAGACGCCACCCTGGTGGAGCACACCGGTGAGGCGGACGCCTGGGGCGTGGCCGAGCTGCTGGCCGGCGCCGTCAAACACGACGGCGATGTCAATGTCGTGCTCACCGGACAGATGACGGTGGACGGCAACTCGGGCGCTGTGCCTGTGGCCCTGGGCCGCAAGCTGGGCTGGCCTGTGCTCACCGGCGTCGCCAGGGTCGTCGAGCTGACCGATGACAGCATCACCGTGGAGCGCGTCTCGGGCCAGGCCCGCCTGACCGTGAAAGCGCCGCTGCCGGTCGTTGTCTCGGTCATCAAGGAGATCGGCGAACCTCGTTATCCCACCT
>JALWDV010000134.1 GCA_027036755.1 Anaerolineae bacterium | reverse complement strand
GATTTAATGTAGAATAATGTGATGCATCTTTATAAACACCCGAGACCAGATTAAATACACCATGATGAAAGACGACCGTCCTATGGAACTCAAGAAAGGAACCCTGGCGAAAGAACTTGGTGTACACCTGGAGCTACCTCTGAAATGCAGGGAACATTGTGAGCAACGTGTCAATACACGAACTCGAAAACTTGGACTCATCTGGTGCTCGTACCCATATCTAGATGGTGAAAACTTGGTTAAGCTCTTCACTGCTTTGGTACGTCCTCTTTTTAAATATGACAACGCGGTGTGGTATCTATGTTATGAAAAGGATTCCGCCGTAATTAACCACGTCCAAAGATGTGCGTGTAAGTTATAACTGCGACTTCGAGATCAGCCATATGTCATTAGACTGCTGAAAAGGAAGCTAGCAAGACTACAATACAGGAGAATACGTGGAGAGATGATCCATCTGTTCAAAACTCTATCAGATATATGTAAAGCTAAAGCACAATATATAAAGCTCGACAACAACAACATCGCCAGAGGTCAAGGCAAGAAACGGAAGAAGCAAATAGCACCCAAGATTGTGAGGCAGAATTTCTTTCCACTTAGAGCGACTAACACCTTGAACTCAATTCCTCAAGAAGCGGCAACAGCACCAAGCCTAGATGCTTTTAAAGGTAAATTAGATAAATATGGGGCAGCATTTCGATTTAGCCTCTAATCACTGCATGAACTAAGCAAAGCTGCTGATAACTGTTTCAACAAGCTTTTAACTGCCTGGTGAAATAAGCAGATATGTATGTATGTATGTATGTATGTAAGTGACTAAGCTCAGAAGAAAAATTTATATCACGGTTGCGCTAGCTTCCAGGAATACAACATCTTCATTTCAACGAGGAGGCACACGAGAAACGGTCATCCACCGTTTTCAATCTATCCATTCACTTCTTGATAAATGTACCTGGATCCAGACTAAGGGAATATCGAGACTGACATTTGTTTTGTTGACTGCGCGTCCTATAATAGGATATCCCCTAGATGAAGAAGCACCTAATTAGAACTATGCTATATTTTGTGATAATTATGTAAACAGCACTCAGATTATGCTCATATCTATTTATTGTATTCATAAATCTGACAATCTGACCACATCATTACGGCGCATGGCAATATGTGGGAATTGCAATGTAAAGATGATCATTGACAACTGATGTACCTTCCTGCCTAAAATATGGCAACTCTTCAACTGGACGACTTAGAAATCTTTTGGACGAATATCCAATGAAGCGTGGTTTAAAGTGAACTAAGCCGCATAGAAACTCGTGTAATTCATCTTGTTTATCATGCATCAAGGAAGAAGCTTCATGTACATGACGCAATACGCTTTACATAGCCTCTATGTATATAAATCTTAGAATATTATCTAAAAATGTATATTTAATGAAGAGGTTCTAAATCTCTATTGGGCTGTATAACTCCAAGCATCTGATTACTAATGGTATCTCAACAATATTGTATCACGTCAATATAGTCGCATCAGAAGAAATTTAGCAAAATCGGTTAAATTTAGAAAGAACATTTTTCAGAAAGCCTCTTCTGTCACTTAATTTGCACAGATAATACTACTGGCTTCGAAGTGTAAA
>JALWDV010000133.1 GCA_027036755.1 Anaerolineae bacterium | reverse complement strand
GGCTCCTTCCCCTGCAAGGCGTCAGCCGAAGCGGGGGGAGGCCGGGAGGGGGGCTTGTCACCAGGCCAAATTTGAAATTGCTGGACGTGTTTGGAGGGAATTTGACATTGTCCAACTACAACCGAGATTAGATGAGTTTGGACAAAGACGACAAACGTCAGATGCCATAGCCAGGCGAATGGCGCTTGATTTTGCCGAAAGAAATCAAAAACGTGATCCGGCCGGAAGCCTCCGCCGAATCACGTTTTTTCAAATCTTCATGTTCTACGCTGAAGCGTTACGCGGCCATGTTCATCACCGTCTTCAGCGCCACTTCGGCGCAGCCCACGAAGTCATCGATGGGCAGATGTTCGTCCACGGTGTGCACCGCTGCCTGGCCCGAGCTGACGGTCACGGTCTGGATGCCCGCGGCGTTGTAGTGATTGCCGTCGGTGCCGCCGCCGCCCTCTCGCAAAACCGGCTCATAGCCCAGCTCTTTGTTGGCCTTGACCACCGCCTGGATGATGGGCGCGTCATCGGGCAGGCGGTAGGCCTTGTAGTTGTGCACGTGCTCCAGCTCCAGCTCGCCGCCCCAACGGGCCGTGGTCTGCTCCAGCGCGTTGATGATGATCTGGCTGAGGAGCGCCAGCTTGTCATTGTTGCGGCTGCGGGCCTCGCCAAAGAGATGCACCTCGGCCGGGACTGCGTTGCGAGCGGTGCCGCCCTCGATGACGCCCATGTTGCAGGTGGATTCATAATCCACCCGGCCCAGAGGCATACGAACCAGCGCTTCGGCTGCGATAGCCAGGGCGTTGACGCCCGCCTCGGGCCGAAGGCCCGCGTGCGCGCCGCGGCCCTTGATGGTGACCAGGAATTTGTCGGCCGAGGGGCCGCTGCGGGTGATCTTGCCCGGCCCGCCGCCGGTGTCCAACACCAGACCCCAGCGGGATTTGAGGCGGCTCATGTCCAGATTGCGGGCTCCCTGCAATCCCAGCTCCTCTTCCACCGTCAACACCACTTCGATGGGCGGGTGCGGCAGGTTGTGATCCTTGATGAGCTGCAAGATTTCCAGGATGATGGCGACGCCCGACTTGTCATCACCGCCCAACACCGTCGCGCCGTCGGAATAGATGACGCCATCGCGGATGACGGGCTTGATGCCGCGGCCGGGCTCCACCGTGTCCATGTGGCCCGAAAGCAGGAGGTATTCACCAGAGCCATCTTCCAGCCGGGCGATGAGATTGCCGTAGTCGTCCACCTCGGTGGTCAGGCCCAGGGCCTGGAAACGGCGGATCATTTCTTCCCGGAATTCAGCCTCCTCGCCGCTGGGGCTGTCGATTTGCACGAGCTCCAGGAATGTTTGCACAAGTCGATCTCGATTGATCATAATGAGCTATCCTCTGTGAGTGGTGAAGGTGCGATGCGCTTTTTCCAGGGTGCGCCGCGCTTTTTGATGGCGAAAATCGCATTACAGCAATGCGGCGCTGATGATGACGCCTATCAGCACCGAGATTACTGCTGTAATCAGGAGCGGTATCATAAATGAGTGGTTGAGGACGAAGCGCCCCACCCGGGTGCTGCCCGTCTTGTCGAAGGCGATGGAAGCCAACTGGGCGCCGCCCACAGGCAGGAACTGCACGCCGCCGATGGCGGGCGTCATGCCGATGAGCAGGTTGGGGGCGATGTTCAGGCTCAGGCCCAGAGGCAGCATGGTGGTGGCTGTGGCCGATTGGCTGGTGAGCAAAGCAGCCACCGTAAAGATGCCGGCGGCGAAAAGCACCGGCGCCGCGGCGATGATCTCACCCATCCAGCCCATGATCAGCGCCTCATTGGCCGCAATGAAGGAATCGGTCATCCACGCGATACCAAAGAGGGAGACCACCGCAATGTAGCCGGAGCGGGCCGTGTTGGCCTTGGCCACCTCGGCCGCAGAGATTTTGGTCATGGTGATGATAATGGCGGCGATGGTGAGCATCACCAACTGGATGCTGGTGCTCATGCTCAGGGGCTCCAGCGCGCCGCCCTCGCCAGGCAACTGCGGACGCAAGAAGGGGAACAATCCCATGAGCACCACCAGCACCACGCCCAGCAGAAAGAGCCCGGCGCTGAGTTTTGCGGTGGCGGGAAGAGCGTGCTCTTCGATCTCCGCCTGGGTGTGGGGAGGCTCCACCACCCCTTCCTTCAGCCGCCGCTGATACTCGGGGTCCTTGTCCAGATCCTTGCCCCGACGAGTTTGCACCAGCGCCGCCACCATCAGCCCGAGAAAGGTGGCGGGCATGGTCACCAGCAATATCTGGCCCATACTGTAACCATACGGCTCGAACGTCCCCACCATCACAGCCATGACTGCGCTGACCGGACTGGCCATCAGCGCGAAGGCCGTGGCCACTGTCGCCACGCCTAGCGGGCGCTCCGGGCGAATTTTCTCATTGTAAGAAAGCTCGTAGATGACGGGAATAAGGGGATAGTAGACATGCGCTGTGCCCGCGCCCACAGAGAAAAGCCATGACACCGCGGGGGCGTAAAAAGTCACCCGGCCCGGATTCGACCGCAGAGCCTTTTTGGCGATCTCCACCATGTAATCGATGCCGCCCGCTACTTCCATGGACGCCGCTGCGATGGTGACGGCAATGATGATGAGGATGGCGGTGATGGGCGGGCTGGTGGGAACGATATGGAACGCATAAGTCAACACCAGCAGGCCGACGCCGCCCCACAAACCAAGTCCGATGCCTCCCATCTGCGCGCCTAACAGGATGGCTCCGATGACCACTGCGAGCTCCAGGAAGAATAATAATGTTTCGCCGCTCATTGATGATGCCTCCTTGGGAAGGTGAAATGAGAGAGGTGCGTCCTATTTCGGTTGAAGAAACAGCAACGCCGCCAACGCCGGGGGATAAAGTCCCCCGGCTAGAAACAGCGCCCCTTGGGGGCTAGCCGGATTTATCCGGCGCTGTTTTGTAGCCCGGCGACTTCATCGCCGGGCGGACGTGGCGAACGCCACTATAGCGATTCGGGTTGTGAACATTCATCATTCGGCCAAAACGCCCGGCTGGCCCTAACTCATTTAGGACGCACCCAAATGAGAGAAGGGGGATGGGGACGATAATCGTTATTCCTCAGCGTCTTTTTCTGCTTTTCCTCCAACTGGCGCTTCATCAATTCTATCTTCGCCTCGAGCTCTTTTTCTCTGCCTTCTGATGCTTGTAACTGCTAAGGTCGTTCTCGCCTGAATTAATCTGACAGGTTCCTTTGTCAGCGTTTCTGAGCCTTGCACGCCATATTGCTGGATGAAAACCCCACATCCTACCGCTATGGTTACAAGAACCTGTCAGGTTTGAATGGAAAAAGGCGACCAACTGGCATACGTTAGCAGTTACGTTTGCTTAACAGCCCAGCGTCGCCACCATCACGGCTTTGATGGTGTGCAGGCGGTTTTCCGCCTCGTCGAAGACGATGGACGCCTCCGATTCAAAGACATCGTCGGTGACTTCCATGGCTTCGATGCCGAATTTTTCGTAGATGTCTTTGCCCACTTGCGTATCGGTGTTGTGGAAGGCGGGCAGGCAGTGCATGAATTTGACGTCGGGATTGCCGGTCATCTCCATGGTTTTGGCATTGACCTGATAGGGCAGCAACAGCTCGATGCGTTCGGCCCACACCGAATCGGGCTCGCCCATCGAGACCCAAACATCGGTGTAGAGGAAATCCGCGCCCCTGACGCCTTCCTTTACGCTCTCGGTCAGGGTGATGCGAGCGCCGGTTTGTCCGGCAATGGCCTGGCAGGTTTCGACCAGCTCTTCATTGGGCCACAGATGTCTGGGCGCACAAATGCGCACGTCCATGCCCAGCTTGGCGCCGCCCACCAGCAGCGAATTGCCCACATTGTTGCGAGCGTCGCCCAGGAAGCAATAGGATATCTCCCGCAGGGGCTTGTGGCTGTGCTCGGTCATAGTCAACACATCGGCCAGGATCTGGGTGGGATGCCATTCGTCGGTGAGGCCGTTCCATACGGGCACGCCCGCATACTCCGCCAGGATTTCCACATTCTCCTGAGCGAAGCCGCGGTATTCGATGCCGTCGTAAACCCGGCCCAGCACCCGGGCGGTGTCCTTCATCGTCTCTTTTTTGCCGATGTGGGAGCCGCTGGGTCCGAGATAAGTGACATGAGCTCCCTGATCCAATGCCGCCACTTCGAAAGCGATGCGGGTGCGCGTGGAGCTTTTTTCGAAGATAAGAGCGATGTTCCTGCCCCTCAGGCGCTGCTGTTCATAGCCGCCATATTTGGCCGCCTTGAGATCTGCAGAAAGTTTGAGCAGAAACATGATCTCTCCGGGCGTGAAGTCAAGAAGTTTGACGAAGTTGCGATTTCGCAGGTTGAAAGGCATTTGCATGACTCCGAAACAGAAATGAGAGACGGTTGAAAAGTCGGTTATTCATTTTATCTCATTTCATGCATATCGCGCACGCCCGTCGGAGAGCAGGACGAGACGCCTTGCGCCAAAATGGATTGGGATTATTGTATTTGTTACACAAAGCATTGATTCCTGGTTCAGTTTGTGGTATGCTTCAGTGTCCCGTCCATCACACGGTTTCATTCCGGAGTCATTACTTTATGGTTTTGAGAGAACGCATCTCTGAGCACACCTATGTTTTTCGCAGCAGCATGTATGCGAAAGTCAATGCAGGGTTGATCACCACCCCCGAAGGCTGCATCCTGATCGACACCCTGCCATATCCCGAAGAGACGGAGGAGATAGTTCATTTCGTGCGTCGGCGATTGCGTTCGAGCGTGAAGTACATCATTCTGACCCATTCTCACGCCGATCACGTTTATGGCGCATACCTGTTCCCCGAAGCGGATGTCATCGGGCATTTGTACTCACGCAAACTGTTGCTCACCCAAACCCGCCCGGCCCTGACCAAGGCCCGTCAAACCAATCCCGCATTGGCTGATGTGCGTTTGCGCCTGCCCGCCATCCTCATGGAAAAAGAGGCGGCGGTGCGGCTGGGGGGAGTCACGTTGATCATGCGCCATGCGCCCGGTCACGCGCCCGACGTCATCAGCGTTTATTACAGAGAAGAAAAAGTGCTGTTCGCCAGCGACGCCATGATGTCCATCCCCTATTTCGTCTATGGCGATATCAACGATCTGCGGCGCACCTTGCGCGAGCTGATGGAGGTGTCGCCCCTGGAGGATCTGGTGCAGGGGCACGGCGATGTGCTGTTGCGGGGCGAGGTGAAAACCGTCATCGAGACGCACCTGGCCTATCTCGACAAGTTGGAATCCCATGTCGATGATGTGATCGCCAGACGATTGGGCAGGGAAGCGCTCCTGAGTCTGGATGTGGGAGAATGCGGCATCTCGCATATTGCGCTGGAGGGACTGGCTCCCCGCCTTCATCGCGAAAACCTCATTGCGCTTTATACGCGGAAGATCAAGCGATTGAAACAGAATCAGGCCAAACAAAAACAGGCAGCCTGAAAATCTCTCCCGCGTCATTTCGAGGGAGCGCAGCGACCGAAAGGTGCGACGCACTTGAGCCTGCGGTAAGTGCGTCGCACCTGAGAGATTCCTCCTCCCTGGGGTCGTCAGAATGACGTAACACAGTTTTTTTCATTCCCCATCGGCGCGCTGCCGCTCATGGCGCGTACACTTTATCTGACTTTATTCTCAGACAGGTGGGCGGTTACGCCAAAAGCGTGCAAAACAACGCCCGAACGGTGCTGATCATGCCTCCATCCATCCCTCGCGGCGTCGCCGATTATTTCGGCGGCCCGGCCCGGCAACGACGCCAGATCGAAGCTTCGCTTCGGACGCTGGCCCGCGCCTGGGCCTACAACGAGATCATTCCCCCGGTTTTCGAATACGCCGAGACCCTGACCACCGAGATGGGCGGGCAATTGGCCGAAGACTTGTATCGCTTTTTCGATCGCGATGGCCGGGTTTTGGCCCTGCGCCCGGATCTCACCATTCCCACCGCTCGCATCGTCGGCTCAAAGCTCTACGATCAGCCGCTGCCCCAGCGTTACTTCTACGCCGGGCCCGTCTTTCGCTACGAGGAGCCCCGGGCCGGACGCCAGCGAGAGTTCTGGCAGGCGGGCGTCGAACTCATCGGCGCGGCCTCGCCCGACGCCGACGCCGAGGTGCTGGCGCTGGCCGCGCTGGCCCTGCAGACTGTGGGGCTCACCGAATTCCGTTTCAGTCTCGGGCATTTGGGCTACTTTCACGGCCTCATCGCCCATCTGCGCCTGGATGACGCGGCCATCGCCCGGCTGCAAAACGCGCTGGATCGCAAAAGCCTGGATGATGTGCTGGCGTTGGCCGACGCCTGGTCATTGATCCAGCCCGAGCGGGACGCGGTGCTGGGGCTGTTGGCGCTGTCGGGGCCTCAGGGGGATGGCGTTTTGGGCCGGGCCCACGCCCTGGCCCTTAATCCCCAAATGCTGGACGCCGTGGCCCGGCTGGAAGCGGTCGAAGCCCGGCTGGAGCGCTACGGCGTCAAACGCTTTTTCGATATTGATCTGGCGGATGTGCGGGCCATGGATTACTACACCGGCATCACCTTCAAGGCCTACACGCCCGGCATCGGCTTTTCTGTTGTCAACGGCGGCCGCTATGACAACCTGGTGGGGGAATTCGGGCCGGATTTACCCGCCGTGGGCTGCGCTTTCTACATCGATC
This sequence comes from Anaerolineae bacterium, assembly GCA_027036755.1. Taxonomy (GTDB): domain Bacteria; phylum Chloroflexota; class Anaerolineae; order J102; family J102; genus M2005. The sequence goes on along the minus strand of JALWDV010000133.1, from coordinate 9,295 downwards.
GTCTGCTGCTGGCCCGGATGCGGCAGGCAGGCGCCCCCGCCGACCCGCTGCCCGATCTCCTCATCATGCCATGCGATTGCGGGCAGCACATCGAATTGGCCCGGAGCGCACGCGCCGCGGGCCTCAGCGCCTCCATCGCACTCGGGCCCGAAGACCCCGCCCGCTATCCCCTGCGCGTCTATTGCGAATGCGATGGCTCGGTGACTCTCGAAGACCATCGCGGCACGCGCACCCTGCCCATCGACGATTGGCTGGATGCGGTGGCGTCGCCTCGACTCATTTCTGAACCCTGAACGCCCATGTCCGCCCTCACCATTGCTCTTCCCAAAGGCCGCATGGCCGATGAAGCCCTCACCTGGCTGCGTCGCGCCGGGTGGTCGCCGCCGCGCGCGGTGGATGATCGCAAGCTCGTCATTCCCAGCATCGACGGCAGCCTCAACTACCTGCTGGTCAAGCCCATGGACGCCCCGGTTTTCGTAGAACAGGGCGCAGCAGACATCGGCATCGCCGGGCTGGACGCGGTGCGAGAGCGGGCCGCAGATGTGTATGAGCCGCTGTTACTGCCATTTGGCCACTGCCGGCTTTCGGTGGCCGCGCCGGCAGACCGCCCGGAGCGTCCCCTGCGTCTGGAAATAAGCCCGCGCGTGGCCACCAAATATCCGCGATTGGCCGAGCAATACTTCCGCGGTCGCGGCGTCTCCGCCGAATTCATCTATCTCAACGGATCGGTGGAATTGGGCCCGCTGGTCGATCTGGCCGATCTCATCGTGGATGTGGTGCAGACAGGCGAAACCCTGCGGGCCAACAATCTGGTGGAATTGCGGGAGATCATGCCTTCGCAAGCCGTGCTCATCGTCAATCGCGCCAGCTACCGCCTGCACGCCCATGTCATCCAACCTCTGCTGCAGGCGCTGCAGGCGGTGTTGTGAACGCAAATCGCTGATACATTCCGACGACCGCAGGGGAAAGGAATCTCCCAGGTGCGACGCACTTAACACAGGCGTTGGACTGGCGCAGCACCGAATCAACGCCTGACCTGATGCGACGAGGCTACGACTCGTGGCAAGTGCATCGCGCCTTTCGCTCGCTGCGCTCCCTTGAAATGACGTGACAACCCGGCGCTTTCGTCGTTTAGCCGTGACTTTGACAAGACCCTGGCTCCAACCCGAGGCCGCCTTGCCCATCGCCATCTCTTGCACTACAATGGCGCTATGCAGAGCGTCCTCCTCATCTCGCTGGTCTTTTCGGTCTGGGCGGTCCTCCACAGCGTTCTTGCTGATTATCGCATCAAGGAGCGGTTTCGCCGACGTTTCGGCGACAGCGCCTATCGCTGGTATCGTCTGGGCTACAACATTTTCGCCACCATCAGCTTTGTTCCCATCTTCGCGGCCTATCGGCTGACGCCCGACCGCACCTTGTGGGTCGCTCCCGCGCCCTGGGGCTGGCTGATGCGCGGGGCGCAGCTTGCCGGACTGGTTGGGCTCGTCGCAGCGGTCTTCGAGACCGATGTGGGCGAGTACGCGGGCCTGGCCCAACTCCGGCCCGGCTGGAGCCCCGATCACAAGGAACCCATGCGGCTTTCGGGCCTTTACTGCCTGGTGCGGCATCCCATCTACTTCTTCAGCCTGCCCCTGATATGGCTTTCGCCCGCCCTCACCCGCAATGGCCTGACCATCGCCATCCTCTTCACCCTTTACTTTTACTTTGGCGCAAAGCACGAAGAAACGGGCCTGCGCGCCGAGTTCGGGCCCCTTTACGACGCGTATCGCCAACGCGTGCCCATGCTGCTTCCCCGTCTGAGGCGATGTCGGGGCTTCGCGTCCATCCCCTCCTCGAGCGAGTGAGGACATTCGCAATCCCAAATCCGCAATCCGCAATCCGCAATCCGCAATCCCAAATCCCAAATCCCAAATCCCAAATTTCCCCTCATGCCTTCATCCGTCACCGTCGTGGGCGCGGGCCTGGCCGGGTCCGAAGCGGCCTGGCAGCTCGCCAATCGCGGCGTCACCGTGCATCTTTATGAGATGCGCCCGCACAAAACCACCGAGGCGCATCAAACCGACCAGTTCGCCGAGCTGGTTTGCTCCAACTCGCTGGGCGCGCGCTCGGCGGATCGGGCCATGGGCCTGCTGAAGGAGGAGCTGCGGCGTCTGGGCTCGCTCATCATCGCGGCCGCGGACGCCAACGCCCTGCCCGCGGGGGGTGCGCTGGCCGTGGGACGCGAAGCGTTCAGCGCCTATGTCACCCGGGCCATCAGCCAGCACCCCAACATCATCATCCATCGGGAGGAGGTGACCGACATCCCCTCTGGCCCGACCCTCATCGCCACCGGGCCCCTCACCTCAGCGGCCCTGGCCCAGCGCATCCGCGAGCTGGCGGGCCAGGAGTATCTTTCTTTCTACGACGCCCTGGCTCCCATCGTCACCCTTGAATCCATCAAACTGCCTCCCTGCTGGCGGCAATCCCGTTATGATCGAGACAGCGGCGAGAGCGGCGGCGATTACATCAATTGCCCCATGAACGAGGAGGAATACCGGGCCTTTGTTCAGGCCCTGCGCGAGGCCGAACGCATCCCGTTGCGGGAATTCGAGGCGAAGGATGAGAAATTCTTCGAGGCCTGTCTGCCGGTGGAGGTCATCGCCCGGCGGGGAGATGACGCGCTGGCCTTCGGGCCCATGCGCCCGGTGGGGCTGCGCGATCCTCGCACGGGCAAGCGGCCTTTCGCCGTGGTGCAATTGCGGCAGGATAATCTGGCGGGCACGCTCTACAACCTGGTGGGCTTCCAGACCAACATCCGCTGGCCCGAGCAGAAGCGCATCTTCCGCATGATTCCGGGCCTGGAGCAGGCCGAGTTCGTGCGGCTGGGCCAGATGCACCGCAACACCTTCATCAACTCGCCCGTGCTGCTTCGCCCCACCCTGCAATGGCATGATCGGGACGATCTCTTCTTCGCCGGGCAGCTCATCGGCACGGAAGGCTATGTGGGCTCCACCGCGGGGGGATTGCTGGCGGGCGTGAATCTGGCGCGGCTGGTCGCGGGTCAGGAGCCCCTGGTCATGCCCCGGGCGACCATGATGGGCGCGTTGTTCCACTATGTCACCCACGCCGAGCCCAAAGACTTCCAGCCCATGAAGGCCAATTTCGGCATCATGCCGCCCTTGCAGCCCAGGGTGCGGCGCAAGCGCGAGCGTTATCAGAAATACGCTGCGCGGGCGCTGGCCGCCCTGGAAAGCTGGATGACCGAACATCATCTCCAATCTCCCCCGACAAGCCGAAACCCCAAAAGCTGATCTCACGCAAAGGCGCAGAGCCGCAAAGGAAAAAGAGGCAAAGAAAAGCTTAGTGAACGTCCAGAAATAACTTCCCCTTTTCGCTACAGCACTGGCCGAGTAAACTCGGGCTCTTTAGGCGCAGGCCCCCTCCTTTTGTTCCTCCCCCGCTCCGAGACGGGCGAGGGAGGAGGTAAGGAAATTGGATCAGACTGCGCCGCAAGGTCGCCCTGCGGCGACCCCACAACGGGGTTCAAGTAGGCGGCGAAGGCCGCAATCCTATCCCCTTCCGATGTTCTCCCCCGCTTGCGGGGGAGATGAAGAGGGGGCGCGAGGCCGTAGACCTGAAGAGTCCGACTTCAGTCGGTGAGGGCAAAAAGGGAACTAATTTTTAGACGGTTACTTAGCGCCTTGGCGTCTTTGCGTGAGACATTTTCTTGTACAGTCAGCAAGCGCTTCATTGATAAGATACGAACCCCCTCCCATGCCCGCATTTCGTTCACTCCTCGCCCGATTGCAATTCCGCACGCTGCGCCGCCGCAAGATTACGCCCAAGGCCAAGGCTTTGCTGCTGCGACAGGATGGCGCGCTTCTGCTCATCAAACATCCGCAGGAGGGGCGCTGGCGGCTGCCGGGCGGCTTCGCGAACATGGAGGAATCGACCTACGAGGCGGTGGCCCGGGCGGTGCATGAGCTGACGGGCCTGCGTGCGTTCGATCCGCAGCCCATCGCCCGCATCGACGAAAGCCAGTTTCGGCCCGATGTCATGTACGGCGATTTCTTCCAGATGTACGCCACTTTGTTTTTGATCACGCGATGGGAGGGGGATTTGCAGCCGTCGCGCTCGGGCTGGGACGCGGCTTTCTTCCCTCGCGAAGCCTTGCCGCGCAATCTACACGAGGAAATTTCTCTGGCCCTGGAGGCTTTGCGCACATTCGATGAAACCGGTCAGGTGAAGGTGTTCTGATGACGCAATTGCAGCGAAATCGCCCCGGTTACGGCGGCGCGTCTCTGGATGCGTGGACGCCCGTGCTGGTGGCGGTGGTCAACAATCAACGCGATTTCGAGCGGGCTCGGGACGAGCATTGGTACCGGATTCCGGTGAAGCGGGCCCCGCGGCAGATCGCGGCCGAGTATCTGGCCTTGTATCAGACCGCGAAGTTTGGGGCGCAGGGACGCCGCATCAATTTCTACGCGCCCATCCTGCGTTATCACGTGGCCACCCGGGCGGAGCTCATTCCCGAACAGCCCGATCATCCCCGGGCGGAGGATCAGTATTTCAAGTTGGAGCTGGGCGACTTCATCCCCCTGCCGTCGCCCATCGGCAACGCGCGCCAGCCCCGCATCACCTTCATCACCACCACCCTGGAGCGCCTGTTGGCGGCCCGGGATGTGAGCGAGCTGTGGCTGCGGGCCGCAGCCCGGCAAAAGCTCTACGCCGCGGTGCGAGAGCGGGGGCTGGCCGTGGAGTGCTGGTATCCGGTGGAGATGGGCGACCGGCCCGAGGCGGATATGGCGCTGCTGGGCCCCCACGGTCGCATCAGCCTCTACATCGAGGAGCCTTATGACTGGGAGTTCGACGAGCCGGGCCCGGTGTGGGAAGGCGCGAACGTCGTGCGGGTGAACGCCCTGAGCATGTTGAAGGACGCGCCGGGCGTCGTGACGGCGATTCTGGGCGAGGATGCGCCGGGCTGACGCGGCCACCCGATGGGGTTAGCGGATGTGGGGCTCGATTTCGTACACCACGAACTTCGTCTCGCCCGTGGCCGCGTCTTGCACCCGCAGCCGCTCTTCCAGGCGCAGGCCCAGCGCGGCCAGAGCCGCATCCAGCGCCGGTTTCTCATCCAGACGCCAGCCAGGAAAAACCACAAATCGGGTGTAGCCATAACGGTCGGAGGCCAGATCGTCGATGAGGGCCTCGGGATCGGCCCAGTATTGCCGCGGAGGCCCGTCCCACAGATACCAATCCCACTGCCAGCCCAGCCAGCGTTGATAGACCACGCCGTGATAGGCGGGCGTGTTTTCTCGCAGATAATCCGCCACCGTCAGCAGGCCGTCGTACGCGCCATGATCACCGCCGATGGGGATGCGAGCGGTCGCGGCCCGGCCCGCTCCCAGCAGCAAGGGGATGATCAGGAGCGCCGCGGCGCCCCAGCGCCAGTGGCCGGGCCAGGCCCGGGCGCGACGCCACAGGCGCAACGCTCCCTCAGCCGTCAGCATCGCGCTCAGCGGCGCCAGGGGCAGCAGATATCGATCCCAGGCCTGGAAGCTGAAGAAGAAATGCAGAGCAAGATAGCCGAGGGCGAACAGGGCAAAGAGCAGCGTCCAGTCTTCGGCGCAGAGCGGGCCCTGGGCGGGTTGGTCGGGCTCAGGCGCAAGAGCGTTTCTTTTTCGCCACATTCGCCGTATTGCCGCGATGATCGCGATGGCGCTCAGCCCGAGCGTGACAACGGTTCCCGCAACGCCGCCTCCCCACCAGCGCCACACCTGCGCCCATTCGCCCAGCCGGGCGAGCCATTGACTCGCTGAAACCCGCGTCAGTCCGCCGTAGCTATGCCACGATTGCGTCCAGAAATCGGGGATTTCGGCGGGGAGGATGCGCCAGCCATCCCACTGCCACACCTTGAACCAGACATGCCAGAAGCCCAGCGCGGCCAGCAGGAGGGGCGTCAGCCAATAGCCGATTTGCAGCGCCTTGCGGCCCGCGGGCCCCGCTTTTTTGCGGATGGCCGCATAACGACGATCCATGGGGCGCGGCCACCGGCCCAGGGCCAGGGCCAGCAGGATGAGGGGGATGAAGAGCAACGCGTTCTGTTTGGTGGCGAATCCCATGCCCAGGGCCAGGCCCGCCAGCAAGCCCTGCCGCCAGCTCGCCAGCAGCAGGGCCAACACAATCCATAAGGTGAGCATGGGATCGGTGTAAACGGTGGGGGCGAAGCTGATGGCGAAAGGGGAAAGCGCAAACATGGCCAGGGCCCAGCGTCCGGTCCGGGAGCCAAAGAGCCGACGGGCCAGCAGCCATGTCAGCAGCATGGTGATGAGGGAGATGAGCAGGTTGAGGCTGCGCCCGGACGCATCGCTGGGCCCGAACCAGTCGAACCAGCGGGCCAGCGCGTAGAGGAAAAAGGGCGGCTTGTCCACCGCCACCCGCTCCAGCATCACATCCCGGCCCGATGAGATGAGCCGGGCCCAATAGCTGTACAGCGCCTCATCCTCCCGCAGCGGATGCCAGCCAGATTGCCAGGCCCGCAGCAGCAGCCCCGCCAGCAGCCAGAACGCCACGATGAGCGCATGTCGCCCCCTTCCTTCCCCGCGCGTCTCAGGCTGCGTCATCGTCCCCGTCGTATGGATTTTCGAAGCGGTAGCCCACCCCGCGCACCGTCTGGATGTAGCGGGGATGGGAGGGGTCTGCTTCGATTTTTTCCCGCAGCCAGCGGATGTGCACGTCCACCGTGCGGGTGTCGCCCGCGTAATCGTAGCCCCAGATGCGCTCCAGCAGCAGGTCGCGGCTCAAGACGGCCCGTTCATGGCGCATCAGCTCGGCCAGCAGGCTGAACTCCTTGGGGCTGAGCTCGATGCGCCGGTCGTGCAGCGTCACCCGGCGGCTGATGAGATTGAGTGAGAGGGGGCCCGCGGTGAGGACTTCGGAGAAGGCGGGCGTGCGTTGGGTGCGGCGCAGCAGCACCCGAATGCGGGCCATGAGCTCGCCCAGGCTGAAGGGCTTGGTGAGATAATCGTCCGCGCCGCTTTCCAGCCCGATGATCTTGTCCATCTCGGAACTGCGCGCGGTGAGCATGAGCACGGGCGTTTGCTTGCTCTGGCGCAGCGCCCGCACCAGCGAAAGGCCGTCCAGCCCCGGCAGCATCAGGTCCAGGATGATGAGATCGTAATCGCGGTTGCGGGCCTTCTTCAGGCCGTTCGGGCCTGTCGACGCGGTGCTGATGTCATATCCCTGCTCCTTCAGGCTGAATTTCAGGGCCTTGCGCAGGTCTGCGTCGTCTTCGATGATCAACAGGTGAGCCATGGCGGAATCATAGAACGGCGAGGGGGAAAACGTCAAACGCGGGACGGAGTTGGCAGCCGATTAAGCGGGTGGCGGGCGTTGGCTCTTCCATGCGTGCAACATTCATGCTTGCATCAAATGCACCGAATGTAACTTTTTGACCCAAAAATATGATCTAGATCATATTCACCTTGCCCCGAGTATGGTTTACTAAAGACGTCACCTCTTCGAATGCTGTCTGCATTCATCGGTGCACCTCCTTTCTATGTGTGTGTGGAGAGAAATCCCGAGGCAAAGCGGCCTCGGGATTTCTCTTTGTTGGGCTATTTGTGATGACGCCCGGGCATCAGGGCCCGCGCCCGCTCCAGCCGCGCCTGCCATTGGCGCATCAGGGGCGATGGCCGCGAAGCGGCCGCGAGAGCCTCGGCCTCCTCGAATTGTTTCATCTCATCGGCCAGGTAGGCTTTTGCGGTTTCGTAGCCCACATGAATGAGATTGTGGGTGTGGCTCAGGTCCCACATGGGGATGTGTTGCTCATATCTCAGCTTCCAGCGGTGCACGGTCACGCCCTTGAGCCGGGCCAGTTCCAGCTCCAGTTCGATGTGCCGGTTTTCCATGGTGGCGATGGCCCTGTTCAACACGCCTGTGACGCTTTTTATATTCGTCGCATCGGAGGGCGGATTGAACAGGTCCAGGGCGATAATCTCGGTTGCGCCGTGGCGAAGCGCCGGCTCGATGGGAACATCACTGACCGCGCCGCCATCCATCAGCAGGCGTTGGCCGATGGAGATGGGGGGAAGCCAGGGCGGGATGGCCGCGGAGGCCAACATGCTGTCCAGCACCGGATCATCGGGGTCTTCGCCGAAGATGGCCGGGCGATAGTGTTTGAGGTCCGTGGCCACGATGTAGAGTTTGGGCCCCGGCAGATCGCGAAATCGCAGGTCGGGGGTGATGCCGTGCCTGGCGTAGAAGTCGCGGGCCTGTTCGAGATAGCTATGGCTTTTGATCCCGGGCAACATGCTGCGCAACATGGCCAGAATGAAGTCGCCCGGAGCGAAATCGCCGCGCGCGGAGCTGTCCCAGACATCAATCATCTTGTCCAGGGTTTCGAGGGAATATCCGTAGCGGGCCAGGAACGCGCCATTGATGGCTCCGATGGAGGTTCCCACCAGAAAGTCGGGGACAATTTCCTCCTCCATAAGCGCCCGCAACGCTCCCACTTGCAGCGCGCCGCGCGGGCCACCGCCGCTAAGCACAAGCGCAAGCTTGCGGGGGTGGGCGTCTGCCGTTGTCGAGTTTTCTTGCGATTCGCTCGGTTTTGCGAATAATGGCATCGGCGTCACTCCTTGCGACGGGGTCATTATCTCCTACGTCTTTCGTCCGTGCAAGGTTTCCCCTGAGACGGGGGCGTTTCGATTTTTGGTCATGGTTCAGATCGTCCGTAACTGCTAACGTACTCGACTTTAAGCCTCAAAAAGCCACGAAGGCTCGAAGTTTTTCGAAGGCACGAAGGGAAAAATAAAGAAAACACTTCGCGCCTTCGTTATCCTTCGTGTCTTCGTAGCAAAAAGTGGTGATGAGACCTTAGAATCTGTTATGCACTTTGGCCTCGTCAAATCGAGAATTCACATCATCTGCCCGTGGGATTCGCCGCTGATAACGCGGATGCGGCGGATTTCCGCGGATTTTTCGGATTGAAAAAGGATTTTTTCTGCGAAAATCCGCGATGATCCGATTTTTCAGCGTCATCCGCGGCGAATCAAAAGGCGAATGATATGAAGATGGTTAGAATTTGGCAAGAAGTTCATAACAGGCTCTAAACGGGAAAAGTGCGCCGGATCGCACATCCGGCGCGGCGCATTATCATAGCAAACCATACAATCATTTCGGCCTTCGTGTACTAGCCCCGCAGGGGCGCTGTTTCTAGCCGGGGGACTTCATCCCCCGGCGCTGGCGGCGGGCGCGAAGCGCCCCGTTAATGAATGGATTATTTTAACTTTCCAACTCATTTGGGACGCACCCA
>JALWDV010000132.1 GCA_027036755.1 Anaerolineae bacterium | reverse complement strand
TGAAATCTGATGGCGTCTTATCAGATTGAATGGAAACGTTCGGCGCTGAAGGAATTCCGGCGGTTGCCTTCGTCTGTCCAACGGAAAATTTTGTCCCCGGGCTAGAAACAACGCCCCTTCGGGACTAGCCGGAATTCCGGCGCTGTTTTGTAGCCCGGCGATGAAGTCGCCGGGCGGACTGTAGACTTCGGAGGTCTGGCGAGACCTCCGAAGTCTTTGGCCTACGCAACAAGAAGGAGGAAGTGAAAAGCGGCCTCGTCAGACCAGCCGTTCCCGGGCCTTGGCGCTGAGATAATCCATGCTCCAGACCATGATCACGATGGCCCAGACCGCAGTGCCCGCTTTGTCGTACTGGTTCAGGCCCACCCACAGGCGGAACTGCTGGCCGATGCCGCCGCCGCCCACAAAGCCGATGACCGTGGACATGCGGATGTTGATATCCCACTGGTAGAGGATGAAGGCCAGGAAGGGGGGCGCGAGCTGGGGAACCACCGCGTAGACCATGGTTTGCAGCTTGTTGGCGCCCGTGGCCAAAATAGCCTCCACCGGGCCTTCGTTGATCTGCTCGATGGTCTCGGCGAAGAGTTTGCCCAGGTTGGGAATGTTGTTTAGAACCAGAGCCAGCACGCCCGCGAAGGGCCCGGCTCCCACCCACGCAGCCATGATCAGCACCAAAATCATGGGCTCGATGGAGCGGGTGAGGTTGAAGCCCATCTTGAAAGCGTTGTAGACGATGCGCCCGAACAGCGTCTCGCCCATGATGTTGCGGGCTGCGAAGAAGCTGAGAGGAATGGCGAAGAAGGAGCTGAAGGTCGTGGCCAGCAGAGCCATCAGCAGTGTCACCAGGGCTAGATTGAACACCGTCCTGGTTGTCTGGCTGAGACGCGGGCCGCCCACCACCTCCTCCCAATTGATGCTGACAGCGCCCGCACTGCCCGGCGGACTGTCCTCGCCGATTTCCATCAGCGGGCTGATTTTCGTCTCCAGGTGCACCCGGCCATTTGCGTCGGTGTCGCAGCAGTTGGATTTGACGCGCAGGAAGGAGCCATCGGGCATCTCCCAGCGGATGGAGACATGGGTGTTGGGCGGCAGATCGTAGCCGTCGATGGTCAGGGGATCGCCCACATCGCCGCATTTGGGATCGAGCACGACGCGCGGGCCCGAGGCGGCCGGCTCTTCGGTCTCGGCCACGCCGCAGGGCGCGGGCAGCGCTTGCCGCACCGAATGCGCCTCGGTGGGCCGGTCGAAGAAATCGGGCACGGCGAAAGCCCGGGCCAGCTTCGTGCCTGCGGGCAGGCCCGTCACCAGATCGGTGAAATTGACCTCGGCCACATTCCACGACCAGGCGAAGGTGGCTGCGAAAAGCAGGATCGCCACGCCCCACTTGGCCCAGCGCTTGTACGGCTTCTGATGCGGGCGGGCGGGCGCTCCCTCCACAATGCGCTTGCGGATGATGCTGGATGCGTAATCCAGCGTCGTGACCACGAGCATGATGGCCAGGATGGCTGTGGCCATGGCCGAAAAGCGGTTCAGTCGAATCCACTGGATGACCAGGAAACCCAAGCCCGCATCGCTGATGAGGCCGATGACCGTGGACATGCGCACATTGATGTCCCAGCGGTAGAGGGTGAAAGACGCGAAGTTGGGCAAAATCTGGGGGATGACCGCATAGACGATGACCTGTGGCTCGCGGGCGCCTGTGGCGCGCAGCGCCTCGATGGGGCCGGGATCGATGCTCTCGATGGCCTCGGAATAGAGCTTGCCCAGTGCGGCGATGGTGTGCACCATCAGCGCCAACATGCCCCCGAAGGGCCCCAATCCCACCCAAACGGCGAAGATGATGGCCCACATCAGCGTCTCGATGGAGCGCACGACGTTCAGCCCGGTGCGCACGATGTAGTAGATAATCCGGGTCGCCGGATTGTGGAACATGAGATTGCGGGCCGCCAGGAAGCTGACAGGCAACGCAAAGATCATGCCCAAAATCGTGGCCAGAAAGGCCAGGGCGATGGTCTCGCCGATCTTCTCCCACACCAGCCGCAGAGTCTTGGTGGGCTCAAGATTCCCGTAGGGCCTGTGCTGCTCCGCCCGCACCTGATGCGTCTGCGTCTGTCCGGGCGGCGGCAGCTCCGAGAGCGGCACCGCCTGGGGGATGGTGACGGTGATATCGAAGCGTCCCTGATCATCCGTTGTGAATTTGGCTTGCTTGCCATCGATAATCACCCGCTGGGGATCGCCAATGGGGCTGATCCACCATAGCTCCCCTTCGAAATTCGGGAAAAAACCCTCGCCGTGAATCGTGAGCGGATCGCCTACGTCGCCGCATTTTTTATCCAGAACCAGTTTGGGATTTTCGGTTGGCTCGCGCGATGGTTCGGGCAGCGGCTCGACGCAGGGTACCTGGATGGGCGCTGTGCCGATCTTGTCTTCGGTGGGATGGGTGAGCAGCTCGGGCTGGAAAAGCGCCCGCACATAAGGAACCATGGAATCCCAGCCCGTGATCATGCGCTGGGGGCGCACTTCGGTGGCGACAAAGGCCAGCCCATAGATGACGATGGCCGCCAACAGCACGGGCGCGGAGAACTTGGGGCGACGCCCCCTGGACACCTGCCAGGCGTCCCACACATTCCAGACCCAGATTCCCAGCACCGGCGCGAACAGCACGCCGCTCCCCTGCCACAAAATCAAAAGGATAAGTGCGATGATCGAAAGAAAAAGTCCGAAGCCGCGAGCGTATACCCCCAAATACGCCTGCCCGGCTCCCGGAATCACAAATGAAAGAAAGGGAGCCAGCCAGTTTCCGTCCTTTTCTGTTCTGGGTGGTGCATCAGGATAGCTCTGCTTGCGCATGGCAAACTCCTCGAAAGCAATGGAAGGGGCCGCCTGATCAGGCGGTTATCTGCTCGCCGCTCACGGTCACCATCTCCGCCTCCTCGCCATACACTTCCTTGAACTTCTCGGGCGTGAGCTCGGAGGGGAGGCCGTCGAAGACCAGTTCGCCATCCTTCAGACCGATGACGCGCGTGGCGTAGCGATGCACCAGATCCAGAAAATGCAGGCTGCACAACACGGTGATGCCATCCTCCCGGTTCAGCGTTTCGAGATAGCGCAGGATGGAATGGGCCAGCACCGGGTCCAGACTGGCGACAGGTTCATCGGCCAGCATCAGCTTGGGCTCTTGCATCAGCGCCCGGGCGATGGCCACGCGTTGCTGCTGCCCGCCCGAAAGCTGATCCGCCCGGTTGTCCGCCTTCTCGGCGATCCCCACCCGTTCCAGCGCGGCGCGGGCCCGCTCGTAATCCTTCTTGGGAAAAATGTGCAGCAGGCTCCAGAAGGGATGGGCGTAGCCCAATCGCCCTGAAAGCACATTGGTCATCACCGTGCTGCGTTTGACCAGATTGAATTGCTGGAAGATCATGCCAATCTGGCGGCGGATGCGCCGCAACTCCTGCCCCCTGGCCGCGGTCACATCCTGATCCTGCCAGATGACCGCGCCCTCGGTGGGATCGATCAGGCGATTGATGCACCGCAACAGCGTTGATTTCCCCGAACCGGAAAGCCCGATGATCGCCAGGAACTCCCCCTCCTTCACCTCGAAGCTGACATCCTTCAGCGCCACAGTGCCATCGGGAAAAACTTTGGTGAGATGCTCGACGCGTAACAAAAGATCACCTCCTGATTATGAAGGTGCGACGCACCTGCCTGCAGGTTGTCTGCTGCAAGTGCGTCGCACTGCAATGCGAAAAAAGAGGGGCGTCTATTTCGCCAGGTCTTCGATGTTGATTCCGGCTTTGCTCAGCTCGGCGCGGAAGGCGTCATAGAAGCTGTCGTCCGCGACCTCCAATCCCTCGATGGAGTAGATGTCATTCAGCAGCTTCTTGCCATCCTCCGACTTGGAAATCTCCAGCAGTGCATCCACGATCTGCTTGCGCTGGTCGGCAGGGAAATCCTTGACAAAGGAGACGTTGTCGTTGGGGATGTCCGCGGTGGTGGCGATGGCGATGACTTTCTCTTTCACATCGGGGATGTCCTTTTCCACCGAGCTGCGGGCGTCCACATAGGTTGCGCCGGCGTCGCAATCGCCGTTGTAAACCTGGGTGACAACGTTGTTGTGCGACCCGGCCTCGATGGTCTTGGCGAAATCCTTGTCGGGATCGATGCCATTGGCCTTGAGCATGATGCGGGGAACGATGTAGCCCGAGGTGGAGTTGGGGTCGACCCAGCACATCACCTTGCCCTTCAGATCTTGCAGAGACTTGATGCCGCTATCGGCCCGCACGATGATCTGGCCCTTGTAGGAGGTGGAGCCGTAGCGCACCGTCACCAGCGCCACATCCACGCCATATTTTTCGTGGGCCAGCACATAGTTGAAGGTGTTCATCCAGCCGATGTGGGCCTTATCCGCGCCCATGGCCTCGCGTACGGCTGCGAAATCGGTGCCCACGTTGGCTTTGATGACCATCCCTGTCTTATCCTGCACCATCTGAGCCAACTGATCGCCGCTGGCGATGATCTGTTGGGTGTCGCCCGATGGCACGAAGGACATGACGATGGGATTCTTCTCCGTCCCCAACTTGGCCTTGCCGCCACAACCAGCCAGCACCAGCGCCAGAATGGCGACGAGCATCAATACGACAAACCAATTCTTTTTCATGGGAAATCCTCCTTTGAAGAAAATGACAGCATTTTTTTGAGAGTTTGCGAAGAGAAGTTTTGGAGAAAAAAAGAAGACGTTTGCAGCAAAATGTGAAAATGGCGCGGTGGAACACCTCCGGGGTGAGAATGTAGGAAATCCAACAGTTCTATCATACACCGAAATGAGAACTTTGTGAAGCCCCGCCAAAAAGGGGGAAACAGCGCTCTTCCAAAGTCGCAAAATCAGAGGCTGTTATGCCTTTGGCCTCGTCAAATCGAAACTTAACCGAATGGATGCGCCCAAAGCCGTAACTACTAAGGTAGGCCTGCTGAGTCAACGTTCAAGACAGCGTTCGTCAGTTTTGCAGCCTTGGCCGCTGGACCTGGCCCCCACCCCGGCC